>DATFSB010000171.1:0-6325 GCA_035262825.1 Gemmatimonadales bacterium
GCCGCGAGTCGTTTGCGCGGCTCGTCCATGGTGAGCAGCTCGGACATGATCTCGCGCAACGCGTTCGTGCGGTCGTCGGTGCGGAGCAGCGCGACTTGCGCCATCGTGTTGCGCAGCACGCGCGCAGCGACCGGGTGCCGCTCGGCATGGTAAGTATCGAGCAGGCTGTCCGGCGACACTCCCTTCACCACCTGGGCGAGCTTCCACCCCAGGTTCACCGCATCCTGCACACCGACTTGAAGTCCCTGGCCACCGGCGGGATAGTGCACGTGCGCCGCGTCGCCGGCCAGCAGAACCCGTCCCCGGCGATACGACGCTGCCTGCCGCGTCATGTCGGTGAACCGGGAAATCGAGGTGGGAGAGTGGACCCCGTAATCGGTTCCGTAGAAGGCAACGAGCGTCTCGCTGAGATCCCGCAGAGTGGGTTCGCTGGTGTCACCGGGGTGCTGCTCCGTCACCATGACCCGTACCCGGCCATCGTCCAGTTTGGCCAGGGCGGCGATGCCATGGGCATCGCGGCGAGTGCCCCATTCCGGCTCCTCGGCCAGCTCGGCTTCGGCGATCAGGTTGCTGATCGACGGATCCCACCCCGGGAAGGCGATACCGGCTGCTTTCCGGATCAGGCTGCGCCCTCCGTCGCACCCGACGAGATACGTTGCCCGCAGCGACTGGCCGTCCGACAGCGCAACGTCGACGCCGCTGTCGTCCTGGGCGAACCCCGTCATTTCACGTCCGCGATTGATCGGCACCCCGAGCTCGTCGACCCAGCCGGCCAGGATGCGCTCGATGTGGCTCTGCCACAGGGCGAGCCCGTAGTTGTACCGGGTGGGAAAGTCACTCATGTCCATCCGGATCCAGGCGAAGCCCGCGATCTGCGCCGCCTGTCCCTGCGACAGGAAGCGATCAGCGATGCCGCGCTGATCAAACACCTCGATGGTGCGTGCATGCAGACCGCCTGCGCGCGAGCCCTCGAGGTCCTGGTCCGGGCGCCGCTCGACAATCGCGACGTCGACCCCCGCCAACGCCAGCTCGCCCGCCAACATCAGCCCGGTCGGACCGCCCCCGGCGATCACAACCGCATGTTCGGTCATCGGCAAACCCCTGTCGAATGAGGCGCCGACTATAGCGACAGGACCGGGCCTTGCTGCAAGTCCCCCGACTCGCGATACTATTAACCCGGCGGGACGATTCGAACTCCCTGCTGCTCCCGCCGTCGCTTCGCCTCCTCCAGCCACCGCGCCATGTTCTCGTCCTTCTTCGCGTGCAGCGCCCAACCCCGGGCCGTACTGTTCCAACGGTAGTCCTTGATCGTCAGATCGATGCCGCGGTCGATCAGGAATCGCATCGCCTCGTAGTCCTCCAGAAAGACGAGGTGGTGCAGGATGCTCGCGGGCTCATGGGAGTTCCAGTCGGTGTTGATATTGGCACCGTGCTCGAGCAGGAAGTCCGCCACGTCGAAGTGGCGGTTGATGACGGACCAGGCGAGTGCGGCGTCGAGGACGTGCTGCGCAGTGGGGGGACCCCACTGGAGGTCGTCGTACTGCTGCGCGTGCGGGTTGTTGCAGGGATAGTGCTGGTCGAGATCGCCCAGCGCCGGCGCGCCCGAGTCATCGAACCACTGCCGCACCTGCGAGAAGTTTCCCATGGCCGCCGCGTGAGCCAGATCGTCCGGCAGCGGCCAGATGCGAGTGAGCAACGGGATCAGGTGTGCCTTCCCGTACGTGAACGCGAACTCGATGGCTTGTGATGGAGGCGGCGGCCGGCGCCGCAGCAGTGCGGGGTCGAGGTCGAGCAGGGCGGTGATGAACTCCCCGCGATCGTTCAGCGTTGCCTGCCCTATGAGCTTCACCTGAAACTCCACGCCGGCTTCGCCCAGCAGCCACCGCTCACGCTGCAAACGGCTGACGAATGCCGCGAGATCGCCATCGTGGACTGCCCGCCTGACCGTTTGCATGACGAACACCTGCCACGGTCCGGCCGATGCGGCGCGCGTGAAGTGGTGCGATCGATTCTCGATGAGGGACTTGATGAAGGCGAGGTCGCCGCCGCTCTCATCGACGTGCGTGCCGAGCTCCGCATCGAGCGCAATGGATTGGCCCAGCAGGATCGACGCGACAGCCTCGTACTCGAAGGCGCACGCGCACATGAACGCTTCATTGACGACCACCAGATCGTTGCCACTCTCAATCAGAGCGGCGCGAACAGCGTCGCCGTCGCCAAGCGCGGCAAGAAATGTGAGCGTCCGGGGTAGCAGGCCCTTGCGATGGAACAGCTGCAACAACCCCCGCGCGCGGGAGTCGAGGATGCCTTCGCACACGGACGGCTGGACGACCGCGCCGGCATCGATCAGCGTTTCCGCGGCCGCCGCGCGGGTGAACCACCGTTCTCTCTCCGGGTCACCTGCGTCGCCGTAGGCGCCTGTAGCGATTCCCAGCAGGCCGCCGCGACTGTCCCAGTCATTGCCGTGCCAGGACAGCAACGCCGGGTATTCAGCCAGCAGCTGCTTCAGGCCTGCGACGTCATTGTCGTGAATTACGCGTCGCGCCTGTCCAACCGCCCACTCCAGGCCCATGCCGAGGCGTTTGCTCACCTCGGCGGTGAGGTCTTGCCAGCCCGGGTAGCCGTACTCACGGGCGATCACGAGTTGCGCGTTGCGCTGCGTCAGCGGCAGGTCGACCGTGGGCAGCTGCGCCCGCGCGCGGGCGATGGCAGCGGCATCACCGGCGGCGCTGTCGCGTGCGAGTTTCTTGGCCTGTTTCCGGAGGGATTCGAGCGATGGACGTGCGGGGAGAGACTGCGACGCAGTCATGCAACCTCCTTTCATGACATCGCCTGTATCCCGCTGAACACCAGGCTGAAAGAAGGTGCCGACGCACACGACTCAGACCAGAACAGGTGGGAGTATTCCCTTGCCGCGGGTAGGTGGCGCCCTGTCAGCGCGCTGCCAGCAGTATCGAGTGATACCGCTACGATGTCAACCGCGGCGTGGTGCGGATCGAAGGCGAGGCTGGTGAAACCGCTTACTATCCGCCCGGGCTCTGCGAGCTCGAGTGGTCGTGGATGACCTTCCAGCTGTTTTCTATTTTTTGCAACACGAGGGTGAGCACTCCGCGCACCCGCAGTGAACCCTGCGGGGTTCCATACGTATACATCGCCTCGGCGACGACGAGCCCATACGCTGGGCCGAGCGGAACCACGTCGACTCTGCCGAGCTCCATCCGGAACCGATCTTTCGCCAGTGACGCCGCGTCGCGGCGAATCGCGTCCCAGCCGCGCGTGATGTCGAGGTTGTCGGCGCTCGTCACTTCGGGCACGTGGGCGTACATCTCCATGATGGCAGGAGCGTCGGCCCGGTTGATTGCCGCCACGTACTGGCGGACGAACTTCTGTACCTCTCCGGTATCCGGTTGTTGTTGAGCGACCGCTGTTGTGATGGCGGTGGCTGAGAGTGCGCTGACCAACCAGAAGATGCGGTTCCGGCCCATGAAGACTCACCTGGCGAAAGTGCGAGTAGGAACGTAACGCGACGCGTCTCAACCCGCGAACGAAGTGCGCGTTGTCGTCGAAACAGAGGCAACGACGAAGTGCGTCGCACCGCTATGCGTCGACGAGGTGGCTCGAAGCACTGTTCTGGTGCATCACGGGTTGCATCTCCGCACGCCGCAACTCGGACGAGCATGCCTCGATTTGACGCGCGCTGAAATTTCTCTCGAGCCACACATGAGTCCGTTACACGATCGTTTTCGAGCGTGAGAACCTCGGCCCCATCCGGAGAGTATCACCGGTGCCCATGAGTCGCTCACCACCGCGCCGCGCTCGGCCGCGCACGAGTCGCACGAGCCTGATGGTCTCGCTCGCTCTCGCCGCCTGTTGCCCACCAGCCTTCGCGCAGACCGCGTCCTCCGAGACGCAACGCTCGGCATCGGTTGGCGGAGAGATCACGTTCGGCTCTGGTCACGCGGACCGCGGTTTCATCGTCAGCGATCGCCCGGTCATCCAGCCCGAGGTGTGGGTGTCCGATCACGGCACCGACGTTTCCCTGTGGAGCAGCTTCACGCTGGTCGAGACGACCGACCGCTCGCGCCCGATGATCCTGGAGCTCGAGCTGTCGCACGACGTCGAATGGAAACGCCTCACGCTCACTCCCTCCGTCACGATGGTTTCCTACCACGATGCGCTGAGCACCGCATACGATCGTACGATCGAGACCTGGCTGTACCTGTCGTATGACCTGGGGCCGCTGCAGCTGATCACGAATCACAGCCTCGACATCCTGGCGAACGCCGGTGCGTACCACGGCGAAGCCGGGATCCAGTCCGAGTGGCATGTGTCACCAGCCCTCGAGCTGGGAGGCTCGTTCGGCACCGGGTGGGCGTCCGCGAAGTTCAATGATGACTACGCGGGCGTCGGCATTTCCGCCTTGGACTACGTGAGCGCCGAAGCCTGGCTGACCGTTCACCTGAGCTCGCGGTTCTATTTCGGCCCCCATATCGAGTTCAGCACCATCGTGGACCGGCGCGTGCGCGCGGGCCCGGACGTGGTACGGCCGACGTATGTGTTGATCGGACTCGCCACGGGAGGTGAATTCTGATGGGTGCATCCGCGCCCGTTCAGCGGTTCCCGGGCACTCGCCGCCCTTCCCGTCGGACGTCACGACGGCCGCCGAGTCTCGTCACGCGCCTGCAGCAGCTGCGCTGCATCCTGCGGCCCACGCCGGTAGTTCCTCTGGCGGTGGAGGGGATGCAGCTCTTCGCCAAGCTCGAATACATGAATCCGGTCGGCAGTATCAAGGATCGCCCCGCCTTCTGGATTCTCAAACGGGCGGCGGAGCGGGGTGAGATCTGCGACGCAACGACGGTGGTCGAGTCCTCCTCGGGGAACTTCGCCTCCGCCCTCGCCGCCTACACGCGCCTGGTCGGGCTGCGGTTCATTCCGGTCATCGACCCCAACATTTCCGGGACCTATGAGTCGTTTCTCCGTCGCAACTGCGCCACGGTGGTGAAGGTCGAGGAGCGCGACGACGCCGGCGGATTCCTGAAAACGCGGCTCGCGATGGTGCGGCACCTGTGCACGACGAGCCCGCACGCGTATTGGACGAACCAGTACGGCAACCCGGACGCCGCGGAGGCTCATTACGAGCTCACGGCCGGCGAGATCTGCGCCGATTTCGCGTCGCTCGACTACGTCTTCATCGGCGTCAGCACGGGCGGAACGATCGCCGGCATGTCGCGTCGGCTGAAAGAGCGCTACCCGAACGTCCGCATCATCGCCGTCGATGCGCAGGGCTCCGTCATCTTCGGCGACGCGCCGCGCCGGCGCCACATCCCCGGCGTCGGGGCGAGCATCGTCCCGCCTCTGGTGAGGCAGGCCATGATCGACGACGTGGTCCTGATCCCTGAGCGTGAGACCGTCGCGGCGTGTCGCGAGCTGCTCGAAACGCACGGGCTGTTCGCGGGCGGGTCGAGCGGAACCGCCTATGCGGCGGTCAAACGCTATGCCTCGAGGATGGTCGCACGAAGGCGCGGCACGCGCCCCACAGTGCTGTTCCTGTGCGCCGACCGCGGCATGCCGTACCTCGATACCGTGTTCGACCCCGCGTGGGCGGCGGGCCTCGAATAGACCATGCCATTCGAGCTGTCGATCATCAACGGGCGGACCGTCAGCGAAGTCATCCGCGCTCATCGGACCGAATGCATCGACGTCGTCCGGGACGCCTATCTCGCCCACGCCCAGGGGCGATCCGTCAACCCGGAGAGTCTCTTTCTCCGCTTCCCCGACAAGCCGGACTGCCGCATCATCGCGCTCCCGGCCTTCCTCGGTGACGGCTTCGGCGTGGCCGGCATCAAGTGGATCGCCAGTTACCCCGGGAACGTCGAGCGGGGCTTTCCGCGAGCGTCGGCGGTGCTGGTGCTCAACAATTACGAGACCGGCTACCCCTTCGCCGTGCTCGAGAGCTCGATCATCTCGGCTGCGCGGACGGCTGCGTCGGGCGCCCTCGCCGCGTATTGGCTGAACGGTGCATCGCGCCGTGCGCAGGCGTTGGGCATCGTGGGCACGGGCTTGATCGCCCGGTACGTGTACGACTTCCTGGTCGACACCGGCTGGGCGATCGACGAAGTGCGCCTGTACGACAGGTCGCCGCACGAAAGCGCAAGATTCCGCTGGACGGCGTGTCGCCTCGAGCGCCATCGCGCGGTGACGGTGGCGCCGGACGTGAACTCGCTGCTGCGGGCTTCGGATCTGATCGTGTTCACCACCGTCGCGCCGGCGCCGTACATCGCCGACGGCTCGCTGTTCGCGCACAACCCGTTGGTGCTGCACATCT
>DATFSB010000172.1:0-2494 GCA_035262825.1 Gemmatimonadales bacterium
GTCCTGTGGGCGCTGATGTCCATGGGAGCGGCGGGCGAGCAGTGATTCGCCAGGGGCGACCCCCTGAAGGGTGTGCCCACAAAACACTGCGCTGTAGCGACCGAAGGAAGTCCTTTAGGACGCAGTGTAATTCGAGGCGCATGCTTTAACGTGTCGACTCTGAGGCGCACGCTTCAGCGTGTCGACTGTCGCGGACCCGATCCGAGGACCTCACCCTCACCAGACCCTGACCCCCTCCCCACAACTCACGCCCTGCCGCCTTTTCGTCAGTCGCAGCATCCTAATGAAAGGATCATTCCCCGAACGAGGCCGCCGTGCCGCTCCTCGCCCCGCTCTTCCTGTTGCAACAACCGGTCGTCGATTCGTCGCGCCTTCGCCACGCCAATGGCATCCCCCCCGCGATCACCGCGGTGCGCGTCGCCCAGGGACCGGTGCTGGACGGCCGGCTCGACGACTCCGTCTGGGCCCGCGCTTCGGCCGTCACCGACCTGCGCCAGAGCGACCCCGAGGAAGGTCACCTCGTGTCGGAATCGACCGAGGTCCGCGTGCTCTACGATGCCTCCGCCCTGTACATCGGCGTGCGGCTGTTCGATCGCGAGCCCTCGAAGATTGCAAGACACCTCGGCCGCCGCGACACCTTCACCCAGAGCGACGACTTCCGCGTCCTGATCGACTCCTACCACGACCACCGCACCGCCTATCGCTTCGACGTCACGCCATTGGGGGTCAAATCAGACCTGCAGTTCGGCGACGACGGCAACTTCGCCGACCAGTCGTTCGACCCGGTGTGGGAAGTGGCGACGAGCATCGACGCGCAGGGGTGGAACGCCGAGTATCGCATTCCGTTTTCACAGCTGCGCTTCTCACGCGATCGGGACCAGATCTGGGGAATCCGCTTCGTCCGGACGATTCTCCGCAAGAACGAATTCGCCATGTGGCCGTTCGTCGGAAAAACCGAAGGCGGGTTCGTCTCCAAGTTCGGCCACTTGTTCGGCCTGCACGACATCCCTGTCCCTGAGCGCCTCGAGCTGCTGCCCTACAGCGTCGCCCGCGGCACATTCCAGACTCCCGTGAACCCGCGCGATCCCTACGACCGCGCGCACGACTACTTCGGCTCGGGAGGGATGGACCTGAAGTACGGCCTCACCTCGAACCTCACGCTCGACGCCACCTTGAACCCGGACTTCGGCCAGGTCGAGCTCGACCCGGCGTTCGTGAACCTCACGGCCTTCGAGCAGTTCCTCCCCGAGCACCGGCCCTTCTTCGTCGAGGGCGCCGACATCTTCGGATTCGGCGGCGGCACCGGTGGCTTCCTGCAATTCGGCAATGCCCCGCAGTTTTTCTATTCGCGCCGCATCGGCCACGCGCCGCAGGGGCCGGTCACGTCGGACGGTCAGTTCGTCGACTACCCCTCCAGCACCGCGATCCTGGGAGCGGCGAAACTGACGGGCCGCTCGCCCAGTGGCTGGACGGTCGGTGTACTCGACGCCGTGACCGCCCGCGAGCAAGCCACCGTGCTCGACACCGTTACCAACTTCCGCGCCCACGACGACGTGGAGCCGGTGAGCAACTACGCCGTGGCGCGGATCAAGCGGACGTTGAACGGCGGCAATGACGCCTACGGCATGATCGCTACGACGGTGCACCGGACGATCGACGCACCCGGACTTGACCTGCTGCGCAGCAACGCCTACAACCTGGGGCTCGACGCACGCCATCGCTGGGGCCAGAACACCTACGCCATCGCAGCGGACTTCGGCATCTCCTCGATCTCCGGCGACCGCGCCGCGATCGACGAGGCGCAGCTCGCCTCGTCGCGCTATTACCAGCGCCCCGATCACTTCCGCTACGACTCGACCCGCACCTCGCTCACCGGCATCACCGGCGACGTCTACCTGGACAAGATCGCCGGTGCCTGGCTGTGGGGCGCGGCGACCAGCTTCACTTCCCCCGGCTTCGAGGTGAATGACCTCGGTTTCCAGCATCGCGGCGACCGCATCGCCAACGGCGTGTATGTCGGGCACCACTGGACCAAACCCGGCCCCGTGGTGCGCGAGGCGACGGTGGTGCTGCAGGGCGCGCCGTCCTTCAACTGGGAGGGAGACTGGATCCAGAAACAGGTGTTTCTCGTATCCTTTGGGACGCTGCACAATTTCTGGTTCTTTAATCTGTCCGCCGGCTACGGCGCTGCCGCCATAGACGATCGACTGACGCGCGGCGGGCCCGCGGCGCTCTTCCCGGCCGCGTGCAATGCGTTCGTCTTTCTCCAGACCAATCAACGCGACGCGGTCAACCTGGGCTTCGGGGGTGGCTACACCAGCGACGCGTCGGGGGGATGGTCGTGGAATGTGAACCCGCAGCTCGCGATCCGCGCCTCGAGCGCGTTGTCGCTCTCGATTGCGCCCAATTACGTCGTCGGCGTCACGACGGCGCAGTACGTGCAGCGGGTGATCGACTCCATCGCGCCGCCGTCCACCTACGGCACGCGCTACGT
>DATFSB010000173.1:0-3109 GCA_035262825.1 Gemmatimonadales bacterium
GGGGACCGGCCCGTTCGCCGAATCGAGCACGCGCAGCGCCGGAGGGAAGTTGAGCGCGTAGCCCGTCAACCCGGTCTGGCTGTCTCCGGCAGCGACGATGGCCTGCGTCGGCGTTCCGGCGGAGAGCGCCGTAGCCGTGAAGTCGTGCGGATTGCCGGTGACCCCGCCCTGCGTCACGCTCACGTGGAGGGTGTTGGTCCCCGCCGTGCCGAGCGTCCAGGCGTCCGCAGCGCTCCCGCCCGTGTCAGTCGTGACCGTTGGCTGCGCGACCAGACCGTTGCCCGAAGTGACTGCGAAGCTGACGACGACCCCAGACACCGCATTGTTGAATGCATCGGTGAGCTTCACGGCAGGCGCGACCGCAACCGCCGTACCCACGTGCGCTGATTCGCTGTCGCCGGCCTGAACGGCCATCGCGACCGGCGCGCCGGCGTGGGCCGTCGCGATGAAGGTGAGCGGCGCGAAGCCCCCGCCGCTGAGAGTGGCGGTCACGGAATCCAGCCCAGCCTTCGTGCCGAGCTGCCAGGTCGTACTCGCCGTGCCGGTCGCATCGGTCGTGTCCGCGGCGACCGTCGTGCCGCCACCCGTCGAGACCGTAAACGTCACGATCCCCCCCGCCACGCCCGCGGACGTGGAATCCGCGAGCCGCACGCGGAGCGATTGCGCCAGCGACGTTCCGACCGTCCCCGTCTGCGCGTCGCCGCTACTCTTGAAGAAGAGCGCCGGCACCTGATTCACCGACACGCTCACGGACGCGAACACGGCGTCGTTCGTTGCCGACGCTGCCTTGATGGTAGTGGCTCCCGATGCCACGGAAGCGACTCGCCCCGACGCGTCCACCGTGGCGACTGTCGGCGTGGCCGACGTCCAGAGAACGCTTGAGCCGGAGATGGTGTCACCCCTCTGGTCGAGGACCGCGGCAGTCAGCTGTTTGGTCGTGCTGAGCGAATGGAAGATCAGCGAGGTCGTGCTCACCACCACGGTGGTCGGTGTCGGCACGAAGGGCTCGGTACCCTTGCAGGCGCCCAGAACAAGGAGAAGCGCGAGGAGCGAACGGTAGCGAAGTGGCATGGAGCCTTCCTATTTCGTGACGGTGACGGAATAGCCGGCCAGGGATTCGAGCTGGTAACCCGAAGTCTGCGCCACCTGCTGGAGCGTGACACTGTATTGACGAACCCTGTTGATGTCGTCGACCTGCAACGTGAGAATCGTTCCGGTGGTGACGTTCCCGGTCAGGACGAGCGACGCGTTGGCCGTGGTGACGGGCCCGCCCCATAGCGTCAGCCCAGAGCCCGCACTCACCGAGACCGGGGCCGTGGGCGCCGATAGCACGAGCAGCACCGCGCCGTCCAGACCATTGTTGGGGCTCGAGAGATTCACCTTCAGCGTCCCCGCCACTGGGCCCGTCGTCCCGCTGCATGCGAGCAGCAATCCGACGCTGGCGACCAGCGCCCCTCGCCGCAGCGGGCTCACTGGCGCGCTCCACGACGCTCGGCGGCGACCGCCTGCCGCGCAGCGGGTGGCGCCGGGGTCGCTCCCGTCAGCCGCACCCAGGCGAGAAAATCCCCCACGTCGAAGATGTTGTTCCCGTTGCCGATGAAATCGAGATAGGCGAGGTCGCTGGGGCTCAAGCTCCCCGATCCCGTGAGCAACTGGCCGAGCACTGTGGCGAGGGCAAGCGTCGGCACGCTGACAGTGATCGAGTCCTGGCGCAACAGCTGTTGCGGTCCCGATGTCACCCGTACGGTGAATACGAATTTCCCCGCCGCCCCCGGCGTGCCCGAGATCTGCCCGCCCAGCTTGAGCGTGAGCCCCGGTGGGAGCGCGCCGCTCGCCGGAACCCAGGTATAGGTGCCCGTTCCGCCCGTCGCCGTCAGGTTCGCGAGGTAGGCGTTGCCGACCTCGCCGTCTCCCAATGGTCCGCTGGAGGCGATCACGAGCTGCGGATCGAACACGGCCGTGATGCTGTACGGCCGCGTCATGGGTAGTACCAGCACGGCGTTGCCTGTGGACGTGTCGCCCTGCCAGCGTCCGAATACCGACGGCGCGGTCGCGGTCGCCGTCACGGTGACTGGCGTCCCCTGCGTGACGAACTGGCCGCTCGAATCGGCCGCCGGACTGAACGCGACGCTGCCGGCGCCGCTCATCGCAACGTCGAGCCGGTTGCGGCGTTCCAGCGTCGCGGTATACGTGGCGCCGGCGAGCGCGCCCGTGATCATGTGCGAAATCGGCTGCCCATCGGACCACGATTGAAACACGAAGCGGGTGCGCCCGCCGGCCACGAGCTGCGTATCGGCGACGGCGAGCGTATGGAGCGAGCCGTCGTCCAGCAGGTTCCGGAACACGTTCACGGAAGCACCGTCGACCTGCACCTGGGCTGTGGTGTCGCTCGCGGCGATCACCGTCGGCTGCCCGAAGCGCACGCGGAACGCCATGGCGCCGTTCGGCACGAGCTGGCGGATCGAGTCGATCGCAAACCCGGCGAAGCTCGAATCCGAGTTCATCGACGCCTGCGGCAGCGAATTGATCGAGAACACGGTGTTTCCGCTCACCCCCGGGTAGGGATCGCCGCCATCGCCGCGATTGCAACCGCTGACCCCGCACCACAGCTGCCGCAGCCCGTCCGCCTCTTCCAGCGCGAGGCCGTGAATCGCGAGCGAATTCATCTCATTGTTCTGCCGGAACCCGTTGTCCGCCGCGACCACCGAGTCAACATGCCAGATGAAGAGTCCGCCGCCGCACCCCGGTGGATTGCCGCTGCGACCACAGTGCACGCGGATCATCGCGCTGTCGGACCCGAGGCGCTGGCGGTTCTCGATCAGGAAGTACTCGCCACGCGGGTTCGCCCCGCTCGGGCGGACGACGTACGCGCTGTCCGACGCCGCTGAAGGTCCGAGCGTGTAGCTCCCGGTCACGGTGAGGGGGGCGAGGGTGACCCAGCCCAACTCACCCAACGACCACGCCTCCATGCGCGCCGGCGAGAGCGGCGTCGCGTAGTTGCCGCTCCCCATGATGCCCCACTCGCCGATCCCTTCGGTGACGAAGTTCAGGTCATAGAGATCGGGGAGCCCGAGCCCGTGTCCCGATTCGTGCGCCGCCGTCCCCGCCG
>DATFSB010000174.1:0-2604 GCA_035262825.1 Gemmatimonadales bacterium
CCTGTTTCGCCACGACCGCATCGAGACCACCGAAGCGAAGGCGAAGGAGCTGCGGCCCTACGCCGAGCGCTTGATCACCCTCGCGCGACGCGGCGATCTGCACGCGCGCCGCCTCGTCGAGCGCAAGATCAAGGATCGCGACGTGACGCACCGGCTGTTCGCGGAGCTGGGCAAGCGCTTCGCGGCGCGGCCGGGCGGCTACACCCGGATCGTCAAGCTCCGCCACCGGCCCGGGGACGGCGCCGACGTGGCGAGAATCGAATTGCTGAGTGAGTAAGCGACTGGCAGGGCGTCGCCGGAAACACCGAGGGGGACCCGATGGGTCCCCCTTCTCTTACGCGGCCTTGGTGACGCGGTTGGACTTGAGGCAGCGGGTGCATACCCGCAGCCGCTGTGTCTTACCGTCCACCCTGGCGCGCACGCGCTGCAGGTTGGGGTACCAGCGCCGGTTCGTCTTGTTGTTCGCGTGGCTCACGTTGTGCCCCACCTGCGGGCCCTTGCCACACACATCGCAGACACGTGCCATGAGTCGATCCGAAGAATGAGCGGTTCCAAAAAGAGCGGGAAACCTAAACAGGCGGCCCCGAGCCAGCAACCCCGCCGGGCCCTGATCACAGGGGTCACGGGGCAGGACGGCTCCTATCTCGCCGAGCTGCTGCTCGACAAGGGCTACGAGGTGGTCGGCGTGGTGCGCCGCACCTCGCACGACTCCTACGAGCGCATCGGTCACTTGCTGGGCCGGCTGCAGATCGTGCCCGCGGACCTGCTCGATCAGCACTCGCTCACCGCGGTGATCCGCGACGCGCGACCGCACGAGGTCTATAACCTCGCCGCCCAGAGCTTCGTGCCGACCTCGTGGTCGCAGCCGGTGCTCACCGGCGAATTCACGGCACTCGGCGTCACCCGGCTGCTCGAGGCGGTGCGGCTGGCGCACCCCGAGGCTCGATTCTACCAGGCCAGCTCGTCGGAGATGTTCGGGAAAGTGGTCGAGACGCCCCAGCGTGAAGCGACGCCGTTTTACCCGCGCTCGCCGTACGGCGTCGCCAAGGTCTACGGTCACTGGATCACGGTGAACTATCGCGAGTCGTACGGGCTCTACGCGGTGAGCGGGATTCTCTTCAATCACGAGAGCCCGCGCCGCGGGCTGGAGTTCGTGACGCGCAAGGTGTCACACGCCGTGGCGTCGATCGCGAAGGGAAAGGCGACCGAGCTGCGGCTCGGCAACATCGACGCCAGCCGCGACTGGGGCTACGCCGGGGACTACGTCGACGCGATGTGGCGCATGCTGCAGCCCGCCAAACCTGATGACTACGTCATCGGTACCGGCGAAACCCACACCGTGCGCGAGC
Organism: Gemmatimonadales bacterium; assembly: GCA_035262825.1. GTDB lineage: Bacteria > Gemmatimonadota > Gemmatimonadetes > Gemmatimonadales > GWC2-71-9 > DASTHG01. The sequence continues at coordinate 1,350 of DATFSB010000174.1, forward strand.
TGTGCGAGATCGCCTTCTCTCACGCGGGGCTCGATTGGAAGAAGCACGTGCGGGTCGATCCCGGTCTCGTCCGTCCGGCGGAGGTCGACGTGTTGCGCGCCGATCCCTCGAAGGCTCGCCGCGAGCTCGGCTGGCGGCCCACGGTCTCGTTCCCTGCGCTGGTGCGTATGATGGTCGACGCCGACCTGGAGCGGCTCGCGTGAACGTGCTCGTGACCGGGGCCGACGGATTCGTCGGGTCGTGGCTCGTCCCCCGGTTGCTGGACGACGGCCACACCGTCACGGGGACGTACCGCCCGAGCGACGACCATCGCGCCGAGCGGTTCCCCGCAGAGCTGTCGCAGCGGATCACCTGGCGGGCGTTGGAGCTGTCGGACGCGGCGTCGGTGCACACCGTGACCGGGACGCCCTGGGACGCCGTCGCCCATCTGGCGGCGGTGAGCTGGGTCAGCCACGCCGACCGCGACCCGGGGCGCGCCTGGAACGACAACGCCGGTGGCACCGCCCGTCTGCTGCGCGCCCTGGGCGACGTGCGCCGGGCCGGCGGTGCGGATCCTCTGGTGCTGATCGTCTCCAGTCTCGAAGTGTACGGACTCGGGGGCCCCGCGCCGCGGCGCGAAACCGACCCGGTGGCGCCGGTGTCGGCGTACGCGGCGAGCAAGGTGGGGGCTGAGGTGGCCGCGGCTCAGGAAGGGCGGCGCGCCGGCCTGCGTGTCGTGGTGGTGCGGCCGTCGCCGCACTCGGGTCCGCGGCAGAACGAGCTCGGGTTCATCCCGCGCTATGCCGGCCGCGTGCTGACGGCGCGAAAGATTCGCGCCCCGGCGATCCCCACCGGGCTGCTCGACGGCGTGCGCGACTTCCTGCACGTCGCCGACGTCGTCGATGCCTACGCCCGGCTGCTCGCGGGCGGGAAAGCGGGGGAGACCTACAACGTGTCCTCCGGAGCCGCTGTGGTGCTCAAGGACGTCGTGCTGCGGCTGTGTGTGATGGCGGGCTGGCAGCCGATTCTGGAAGTAGACAGCGCCGACGTCCGGCCCGATACTGTGCCGCATCTGGTGGGGGACGGCGGCAAACTGGAGGCCGCCACGGGGTGGCGGCCCGCTCACACGCTCGACCAGCTTCTGCAGGACGTGCTCGATGCCCAAGCGCACTGACCTTCATCGCATCCTGCTGCTCGGCTCCGGCCCGATCGTGATCGGGCAGGCGGCCGAGTTCGACTATTCGGGAACGCAGGCGGTGAAAGCGCTGAAGGAAGA
>DATFSB010000175.1:0-7889 GCA_035262825.1 Gemmatimonadales bacterium
CCTCGTGGTGACGGTGCCGACGGCACTGGCATTCGTGACCATTCCCGAGACGCTGGTGGCGTTGTTCACGACGGATCCCGGCGTGATCGCCGACGGCAGTCTCTACCTCCGCATCGTCGCCTTCGCCCAGATCGGGCAGACTTTCGAGCTGGTGCTCGAGGGGGCGCTGGTCGGTGCGGGCTACACCTTCTGGCCGATGCTCGTGGGGACGATCTGTACCGCGCTGCGCATCCCGCTCGCGGCGTGGTGGTCGGGCCCACTGGGGCTGTTCGGGATCTGGCTCGCGCTATCGCTCACGGCCATCGCGCGCGGCGTCGCGAACACGGTCTTCTGGGTGTCCGGAGTGTGGCGCAAAGGTGGGTCCTGATTGCGGATTGGGGATTGCGGATTGCGGATTGAACCCAAGCGTGCATAATCCGCAATCCACAATCCGCAATCCGAAATTGCCATGACCGATCCATTCCGCGAATTCGAGCACGAAGGCTGGGAGCGTGTCGCCCAGGCGTATGCCACGGCGTGGCCCGGGCTCACGGCGCAGTTCGGAGAGCGGCTGCTCGACGCCGCCGGAGTCGGCGAGGGGATGCGCGTGCTGGACGTCGCCTCCGGGCCGGGGGTGGTGACGCGGGCCGCGGCCCAGCGCGGGGCGCGGGCGATGGGTCTCGACTTCTCCAGGGCGATGATCGAGGTGGCCCGGGCCGCCAACCCCGGGATCGAATTTCGTGAGGGCGACGCCCAGGAGCTGCCATTCCCGGCCGCCACATTCGACCGGGTGGTGATGAACTTCGGGGTGCTGCACCTCTCCGACCCCGATCGTGCGTTCGCCGAGGCGCGTCGCGTGCTGCGACCCGGCGGCCGGTATGGCTTCACGGTATGGGCGGCGCACGAGCGCAACCGCGGTATGGGGATCGTGGCGGCGGCGGTCGAGCGCTACGGCCAACCGGCCGTGGGCATCCCGCCGGGTCCCGACCGGCTGCGCTTCGCGCAGGAAGCAGAATGCCGCCGCACGCTGTCCGCGGCGGGGTTCGACCCTACTACGTTCTCCTTCACCACACACGACGTGCCCTGGCTCGCCCCGACGGCTACGTACCTGCTCGATATCCAGCGGGACGCCGCCGTGCGCACGGCAGCGGCGCTGCGGCAGCAGCCTCCCGAGCGGCTGGCGCGTATCCGAGAGGAAGTCGAGCGGGAGGTTTCGGCGTTTCGGACGGACGGCGGATTTGCGGTGCCCATGTCCGCCCACATGGTGACCGCGGCCACGGCCGCGCGCTGAGCTCGCTCGTCTCCAACGCGCTCGTTGGACATTGGAGACTGGAAATTGAACATTCGACATTGAGCCATGCCGATCATCACCCTGCTCACCGATTTCGGAGATTCCGACTCCTACGTCGCCGAGGTGAAGGCGGTGTTGTTGTCCCGTGTCCCGACCGCTACGCTCGTGGACCTCAACCACCAGGTGTCTCCGGGGAACCTGCGGACGGGGCAGTACTTTCTGTCGCGGGCATGGCCGCGCTTCCCTTTGGGGACGGTGCACCTTGCGGTCGTCGATCCGGGAGTGGGAACGGCGCGCCGCGCGCTGGCGGCCGAGGCGGGCGGGCATGCGTTCGTGGCTCCCGACAACGGACTGCTTTCGGTGCTGCCGCATGACGCACGCTTCGTCTCGCTGCCGGTGCTGCGGGATGCCGCTCCCACGTTTCACGCCCGGGATGTCTTCGCGCCGGCGGCGGCGCGACTCGCCTCGGGCGCGCGCATCGAAGAGCTGGGCCCCGGTGTGAGCGACCCGGTGCGCGATCCGTTTCCGGCTCCGCGCGTGGACGGCGGCACGCTGGTGGGGGCTGTCGTGCACGTCGATCGTTTCGGCAACCTGGTATCGAATGTCCCGTGCGACCCGGTGGGCCGAACGTCGGTGATCACGGTGGCGGGGGAGGTCGTCGGCAACCTGCGGCGCACGTTCGCAGACGTCGCCAAGGGCCAGCTCGTGGCCTATTGCGGCAGCGCCGGCACCGTGGAGATCGCGGTGCGCGACGGCAGCGCCGCCGAGCAGGTGGGCGCCGGCGTAGGCGCGCTGGTGACGGCGCAGCTCGCCGGCCGCTGAGGCTGGCGCCGCTCCCGCGCACCGCCCATCGTACATCTCTCATGACGCCACAGCGCCGTTCCGACTCTCGCACGACGAGCGATCCCGTCGTCGCGGCGTTGCGCCGCCAGGCGATGATCGTCGAGCACCTGCACGACGGCGTCATCGTCACCGACCCCGAGGGTCTGATCCTCGACTGGAATCCCGCCGCCCAGCGCATGTTCGGCTACACGCTGGATGAGGTCGCCGGGCGCAACGCGGAGCTGCTGAATCGTCCCGGCGAGGGGCCGGCGGTGACGCGGGCGATCCAGGAGGCGATGGACGGGGCGGGTCGCTGGACCGCGGAGCTGACGCTGGTCGCCAAGGACGGGGCGGAACGGGACGTGGAGACGGTCGTGATCGCGCTGCGCGACGGGCGCGGGCGCACCATCGGCCGGGTCGCCGTGAACCGCGACATCACCGAGCAGCGCCGCGCCGAGCGGGTGCAGAGCGCGGCGTTTCTCATCTCCGAAGCCGCCAACGCCACGGAGAACCTGCAGGATCTCTTTCGCGCGATTCACGACATCGTGGGCCGGCTGATGCCGGCGCGGAATTTCTACGTCGCGCTGTACGATCCGGCGACCGATCTCGTGACCTATCCCTATCACGCGGACGAGCACGACGCGGTGCCGGCTCCGCACCGGCCGCGGCGCGGGCTCACCGAGCTGGTGTTGAAGCGCGGCGAGCGCGTCCTCGTCACTCCGGAGCGCCCCGGCCCGGAGGGCGACGGCACCGTCGAGCTGGTGGGGGCGCGCTCGCTCGACTGGCTCGGCGTCCCGCTCAAGATCGGCGACCGCACGATCGGCATGTTCGCCGTGCAGAGCTACTCGCGGCAGGTGCGCTACGGGGAGCACGAAGCGCAAATCCTGCAGCTCGTCGCGAGCCAGGTCTCGACCGCGATCGAGCGGCGGCGCCTCGAAAACGAGCGACGCGGCGAGCAGGAGTTCCTGCGCCAGGTCATCGACCTGAATCCCAGCCTCATTTTCGTGAAGGACTGGGAGGGACGCTTCACCCTCGTCAACCGCGCGATCGCCGAGTTGTACGGCGCTCCGGCGGACGACCTGATCGGCAGAACCGACGCGGACTTCAACACCAACGCGGAAGAAGTCGCCCAGTACCGCCGCGACGATCAAGAGGCGATGAGCACGGGGCGGCCCAAGTTCATCCTCGAGGAGCGCAACACCGACACGCGCACCGGTCGGCCGCGGTGGTTCCAGGTCATCAAGGTGCCGCTGCGCTCGGCGGACGGAGCGCCGCACGTCCTGGGCGTCGCCACGGAGATCACGCAGCGCAAGGAGCTGGAGAACCAGCTGCGCCAGTCCCAGAAGATGGAAGCGGTGGGGCAGCTCGCGGGCGGCATCGCCCACGACTTCAACAACGTGCTCACCGCCATCCTCGGCTATACGCGCCTGCTGCTGAAGGAGTCGACGCTGGGGGTGCAGCAGCGGGACGACATCAAGGAGATCGAAGAAGCGGCGGAGCGCGCCGCGTCGCTCACGCACCAGCTGCTGGCGTTCAGCCGCAAGCAGGTGATGCAGCCGACGGTGTTAAACGTGAACGACGTGGTGCAGGGGATGCGGTCGCTGCTGCGGCGGCTCATCGGAGAGCACATCGCGCTCGTCGCCGCTTTTGATCCCGAGCCGGTGTTCGTGCGGGCCGACCAGGGTCAGCTGCAGCAGGTCATCGTCAATTTGTCGGTCAACGCGCGGGACGCGATGCCCGAGGGCGGCACGCTGATGCTCGCGACGGCGCGCGTGGACCTCGATGAGGCGTTCACCGCCGCGCACCCCGGATCGGCGGCCGGACCCCACGTGCGGCTGCTGGTGAGCGACAGCGGGACGGGGATGGAGGCGGAAGTGCGGCGCCGGGCGTTCGAGCCGTTCTTCACCACCAAGCCGATGGGGAAGGGCAGCGGGCTCGGGCTGGCGACGGTCTACGGCATCGTGAAACAGAGCGGCGGCTACATCGATGTCGAAAGCCAGCCGGGGCACGGCAGCACCTTCACGCTGTACCTGCCGCGGGTCCCGGCGCCGACGGTCGCGGCCGTCGAGCCGGTGCCGCCGCCGCCGCGGCCCGGGCGCGAGACGGTGCTGCTCGTCGAAGACGAGCCCGGTGTCCGGGCGCTGGCCCGCCGCGCCCTCACGAGCTTCGGGTATCGCGTGCTCGAAGCGACGAACGGCGTGGAAGCGTTGACCGTCGCGCAGCAGACGAGCGATCCGATCGACCTGCTCCTGACCGATGTGGTGATGCCCGAGATGGGGGGGCGCGAGCTGGCGCAGGTGCTGAAGCAGCAGCGACCCGACACGCGGGTGTTGTTTACGTCAGGCTATCCCGATTCCGGCGGCATGGCGCTCGACGTGGCCGAGTCGGGCGTGCCGTACCTGCCGAAGCCGTACACGCCGAACGAGCTGGCCGAGAAGGTGCGTGAGGTGTTGGATGCGGCGGTGGAAGGGCGGTGAACATCCACCACCCCTTCACCGCTGTTGCTGCTTAGGCGCGAAAATCGCCCGACGGAGTCGGGACCCGCACGTGCGCCATCACCCGTTCGACGAAGCCGAACTCGGGGCCGAAGCGCGGCAGCTGCGCCAGGTCGCGCGCCAGCTTGCGCTCCTGTTCCGCCAGCACGAGGCACTCGCGACATTCCGCGAGATGCAGCGCACCGGCCGCGCCGAGCAGGCCCTGCGCCCAAAGCTCGATCTCGTCCGGGGTGAGATGGGGATGAGAAGGGTGCATCGTCATGTCCGCCTTACGTCAGGGGAGTAGCCCCGGTTTCAGTCGCGTACGCTTTCCAGGTAGACGCGCAACTCGTTGCGCGCCCGGTGGATATACGTCTTCACCGTGCCCAGCGGCAGGTCGAGCATCTGGGCGATTTCCTCGTAGCTGTGGCCTTCCACGTGGCGCAACAGAATGCAGGCGCGGTACTCCGGCCGCAGCCGCGCGATGGCCCGCTCGATCTGACTCCCCAATTCGCGCGACGTCACGGCGTCGAGCGGCGACTCGCCGCGGCCGTCGAGCTGCAGCGCAGTGGCCTGCATCTCTTCCGCGGTTTGCGCGTGTGGTGATCCGTCGAGCGACAGTGTGTCGAGATCGCGGCGACGCAGGTGATCGATCGCCGCGTTGTTGGCGATTTTGAAAATCCAGGACGAGAACTTGTACTCGGGGCGATACGACCGGATGCCGTTCAACACTTTGATGAACGTTTCCTGCGCCAGATCTTCGGCGAGCGCGCGATCGCGCACCATCCGATAGATGAGCGAGAACACCGGCCGTTCATAGCGACGCACCAACTCGCGAAACGCCGGCTCCTGACCGTCTTTCGCCCACTCCACTACTTGTTGGTCGCTGGCGCCGGCGAGGTTGCCCGGCCTATCTTTCGCGCCTATGGCGGCGCCCCCTCGGTCCGAAGTGCTCTCGCCCGCCACTGGCCAGGCCAAGCGAACCTATGTGCGGGACATGTTTACCGCGATCGCCCCGCGCTACGACTTCCTCAATCATTTCCTCAGTCTCAACATCGACCGTCGCTGGCGCCGCGCCGCGGTGGCCCGTCTCGGCTGGCAGGCGCGCCCCGGCGGCCGCTACCTCGATCTCTGCGCCGGCACGATGGACCTGGCGGCGCTGCTCGCCCGCCAGCCCAAGTTCGCGGGGACGGTGATCGGCGCCGACTTCGCCATTCCGATGCTCGAGCGCGGCCGCGGCAAGAGCACGCGCACCGCGCCCGTGGGGGCCGATGCCGTGACGCTGCCGTTTCCCGACGGGGCGTTCGACGGCGCGATGGTCGGCTTCGGGGTGCGCAACCTCGCCGACCTGGACGCGGGGCTCGTCGAGGCGGCCCGCGTGATCCGTCCCGGCGGCCGGTTCGTGGTGCTCGAATTCACGACCCCGCGCTTCGCCCCGCTGCGCGCCGCCTACCTGTTGTACTTTCGTCGCGTGCTCCCCGTGTTGGGTCGCGCGATCTCGAAACATACGGACGCTTATACCTACCTGCCAGAGTCGGTGCTGGAATTCCCCGATCCCGACGCGCTTGCACGCCGGCTCGCGGCTGCGGGATTTGCGGACGTCGGGTACGAACTGCTGACCGGCGGCATCTGCGCGCTCCATTATGGCACTCGATAATCTGCGCGCCTTCATCGGCGCGATCGACGCCGCGGGCGATCTGCGGCGCGTGTCCCGCGCCGTGTCCACGCGACTCGAGATCACGGAGATCGCCGACCGGGTGATGAAGTCCCCGGGCGGCGGCCCGGCGCTGTTGTTCGAGCTCCCCGCCATCGATGGCGGGCGCCCCTCCGACATCCCCGTCGCGGTGAATCTGTTCGGCTCCGCGCGGCGCATGGCCCTCGCCCTCGGCGTCGAGCGCCTGGACGAAGTCGGCGAGCGCATCTCGGAGCTCCTCAACCTCAAAGTCCCCGAAGGATTGCTCGCCAAGCTGGCGCTGCTGCCGCGGCTCGCCGAGCTGGCGAAGTTCCCGCCGAAGAGCGTCTCGGGGAAACCGCCGTGTCAGGAGATCGTGGTCCGCGGCGCGGACGTCGATCTCGGGCGCTTCCCCGTTCCCGTCTGTTGGCCGGAGGACGGTGGCCCGTACATCACGCTGGGTGGCGTCATCACCCGGGACCCGGCGTCAGGGAACCGGAATGTCGGCATGTACCGCGTCCAGGTAACCGGTCCCCGTGTCGTGGCGATGCACTGGCAGCGGCACAAAGTCGGCGCGGCGCACTGGCGCGCCATGGCCGAGCGCCGCGAGACGATGCCGGTGGCCATCGCGCTGGGCGGCGATCCCGCGAGCATCTACGCCGCCTCGGCGCCGCTGCCGCCGTCGATCGACGAGTTCCTGTTCGCCGGCTTCCTGCGCAAGGAGCCGGTGCGGCTCGCCAAGGCGGTGGCCTCGGATCTCGAGGTGCCCGCGGAAGCGGAGATCGTGCTCGAGGGGTTCGTCGACCCCGGGGAAGCCCTCGTGATGGAAGGGCCGTTCGGCGACCACACCGGCTTCTACTCGCTCGCCGACCTGTACCCGCAGGTCCACATCACCGCGGTGACGATGCGCGCCGAGCCGATCTGGCCGCACACGATCGTCGGCCGGCCGCCGATGGAGGACTTCTGGCTCGGCCACGCGACGGAACGGATCTTCCTGCCGCTCCTGAAGCTGACGCTGCCGGAGATCGTGGACTATCACATGCCGGCCGAGGGGATCTTCCACAATCTCGTTTTCGTCAGCATCGACAAGCAGTATCCCGGGCAGGCGTACAAGGTGATGAACGGCCTGTGGGGGCAGGGGCTGATGTCGCTCGCCAAGGTGATCGTGGTGGTTGACAAGGACGTGAACGTGCGTGACCCGAAGGAAGCGTGGTGGGTCGCCCTCAACAACATCGATCCCGAGCGCGACACGCGCTTCACGCGGGGGCCGATCGACGTGCTCGACCACTCGAGCCGCGCCTTCACCTTCGGCTCGAAGATGGGCATCGATGCGACGAAGAAGTGGAAAGAGGAAGGGTTCGACCGCGATTGGCCCGACCGCATCGTCATGGACGCCGAGACCAAACGCCGCGTGGATGCGATGTGGCGGGAGCTGGGCATTGAGCGCTGAAGGCCAGACGTTCGCCGGGGAGTCGCTCCTCGTCCGCTACGTCAACTTCGTGAAGTTGCCGCACACCGTCTTCGCGCTGCCGTTCGCGCTGCTCGGCGTAGTGGTGGCATCGCGCGTCGCCCCCGTGACGTGGCGCATGATCGGACTCGTGGCCGTGGCGTTCACCGCGGCCCGCTTCGTGGCCATGGGGTTCAACCGCAT
>DATFSB010000176.1:0-13715 GCA_035262825.1 Gemmatimonadales bacterium
GCCGACGTCGCCGCCGGTCTTCACGTTCCAGGAAGTGATGGTTCCGGTGCGCGATGGCGTGCACCTGCAGACCGTCATCCTCGCGCCGGCCAATCAGACCGGACCGCTGCCGATTCTGTTCCGGCGCACGCCCTACGGCGTGCCCGACGCCGCGCCCGCGGCGATCCCCTCGAGCATCAAGGAGCTGGTGCAGGACGGCTACATCTTCGTCATTCAGAACCTGCGCGGCCGGTTCAAGTCGGAAGGGACGTTCAAGCTCACGTCGCAGGTCGACCTCTCGGATTCGACGCGCACCAACGAAACGACCGACGCCTACGACAGTATCGACTGGCTGGTGCGGAACGTTGCGAACAACAACGGCAAGGTCGGGATGTTCGGGGTGTCGTATGACGGGATGACGACGGCGATGGCGCTCCTGCACCCGCACCCAGCGCTGGTGGCGATGAGCGAACAGGCTTCGCCCGCCGACGAATGGATGAACGACGACGACCACCGCTACGGGGCCCTGCGCCTCAGCTACGCGTTCGAGTACGCCGTGCTCGAAGAATCCGACAAGAACAAGAACACGCACTTCGATTTCGATCAGTACGACACCTTTTCCTGGTATCTGTCCCTCGGGCCCCTCGCGAACATCAACGCCCGCTTCCTGCACGGCACCATCCCGTACTGGAACGCGATGGTGGCCCATCCCGACTACGACGACTACTGGAAGAAGGAAGCGTGGGTGCGGCAGCTGCACGCCTCCACTGTGCCGAATCTCAACGTCGCCGGATTCTGGGATCAGGAGGACCCGTGGGGGCCGTGGCAGATCTTCCGCCACGCCGCCGAGCGCAATCCCGACCACACGAACTTCATCGTGGCGGGACCATGGTATCACGGCGAATGGCGCGCGCCGCGGGGCGACAGCATCGGGATCGTGACCTTCGGCGGCCACGAGACGGCACGTGAATATCGCGAGACGATCGAGGCTCCGTTCTTCCGCTACTATCTGCACGGGCAGGGCGACAAGCCCGCCTGGGTCGCGAGCACGTTCGAGACCGGCGCCAATCGTTGGCGCACCTACGAGGCCTGGCCGCCGCGTGAGGTGAAGCCGACCAACCTGTATCTCCTCTCGGACGGCACGCTTTCCTTCAACGCGCCGACGGGCGCCGGCGTTCGCGAGTTCGTCTCGGATCCTCGGAACCCGGTGCCGTACCGGCAGCGCCCGATTTCGCCGACGTACCCGGGAGGTGATTGGCGGACGTGGGAGGTGGCGGATCAACGGTTCGTCGCGGGGCGGCCCGACGTGCTCACGTGGGTGAGCGCAGTGCTGGACCACGACGTGACTGTCACGGGGGAAGTCGCCGCCGATCTGTACTTCTCAACCAGCGGAACGGACGCCGATCTGGTAGTGAAAGTGATCGACGGCTACCCCGACGCCACGCAACCGAACGCCTGGGATCCCGATGCCGGTCCAGCACCGGGGGCGTTCGCCCGCTCGATGAACGGCTACGAGCTGCCGATCGCGATGGATGTGCGGCGGGGCCGCTATCTCACCAGCTTCGAGCGGCCGCACGCGCTGGTGCCGAACCTGCCGCGCCTCTGGCACGTCCCGCTGCGCGACCACGACCACGTGTTTCTGAAGGGCCATCGCATCATGGTGCAGGTGCAGTCGACGTGGTTTCCCATCATCGACCGCAACCCCCAGAAGTTCGTGTCCAGCATCTATCAGGCGACTGACGCGGACTACGTGCGCGCGACGCAGCGCGTGCACAGCTCGGCACGGTACCCGTCGCACATCGTGTTGCCCGTGATACCGTAGCTACAGGCGCATGCGCCGCACCAGCGCCTCGAACTCCGGCTCCCGGCGCACGCCATCGAGGATGGGATTGACCTTCAGGTACGCCATCCACCCGCGGCGATCGTCGTAGGCGCGCTCCATCCACGGCAGCGCGCGTCCCCACTCGTTCAGCCCGAGATAAATCGTCGCGAAGGCGACGGGGGAGACGTACCCTTCCGCGGCTTCGCGCCGCTCGAGATCGGCGAGCAGCGCGCGCGCGGCGTCCTGCTTGCCCGCCCGGCCAAGGACGAAACCCAGCGTCGCGAGGGTGTAACTCCCGGCGCCCGGCAGCTCCAGCGCCTCGCGCGCCACGCGTTCCGCCTCGACCAGGTCGCCTTGCTCGGCGTAGGTGAGCGCCAGAATGCGGTACGTCTCCGCCGCCGTGGGGTTCAGAGCGATCGCCCGCAGCAGGTGGTAGCGGGACTGGTCGTGGCGCCGCGCGTAGTAGTGGGCCCAGCCGACGCTGCGCCGCACGGAGATCGACGTCGGATCGAGCTGCTGCGCAATCAGAACCTCGGTGACCGCTTCTTCCAGCTGCCCCCGTGAGGCGAGCAGAAAGGCGTGCCACTGGCGCGTCGTGGCGTAATGCGGGTCGAGCGCGATGGCACGGCGGAATTCCTGGGCGGCCTTGTCCCAGTCCCAATCGTAGATAAAGGTGCTCCAGGCGAGCGATGCGTGGGCTTCCGCCAGCGTCTCGTCCAGCTGCAGCGCCTTGCGGGCGTACGCTTTGGCGTGCTCGTGGCCTTCATGGACGGGGACGTTGCGATAGTCGATCTGAAGCGAGTACGAATCGGCGAGCCCGGCGTATGCCGCCGCATAGCCGGGATCCTCGGCGATCGCCTGCTCGAACGAGGTGATCGCTTCGGTGACGCCCTCCGCGGTGCGCTTGTTCCAGGCGTAGCGGCCTTTGAGATAAAGGCTGTAGGCCTTGACGCTCGTCGTCGAGCGCCGCGCCGCGGGCGGCGCCAGATCGGCGAACCAGGTGGCGCGCAGTGTGCCGACGATGGTGCGGCCGATCTCCTCCTGAATGGCGAAGACGTCGTCGAGCAGCCGGTCGTAGCGCTGCGACCAGAGCAGCCGTCCGTCGTCGGTCGAGGTCAGCTGCGCCGTGATGCGCAGCCGGTCGCCGGCTTTGCGCACCGTCCCCTCGAGCACAACGGCGCAGCCGAGCAGCGCCCCGATGGCGCGGATGTCCTCCGGCTTGCCCTTGAGCGCGAACACCGAGGTACGCGACGCCACGCGGAGTCCGTCCACCTTGACGAGCGCGTCGATCAGCTCATCGGTGATGCCGTCGGAGAGATACTCGTTCTCGGGATCGGGGCTGGCGTTGACGAACGGCAATACGGCGATGCTGCGCGGGCTGACGGGAGCTGCACCGTCATCGGCCGGCGGGGCGTTCAGCGCCGTGATGAACTCGGCGACGCTCGAGAACCGGGCGTCCGGATCCTTTTCCAGGGCGCGCTCGACGGCGCGGCCGACCGTGGCGGGGGCCTCGGGGCGCAACGCCCGCAGCGGGCGGGGAGTTTCGGTAATCTGCTTCGCCATCGTGGCGCGCGCGCTGCCGGCGTCGAACGGCGGCGCGCCGGTGAGCATTTCGTACAGCACGCAGGCGAGGGAGTAGACGTCGCTCTCGCTGCCGAGGTTCTGATCCCCGCTCGCCTGCTCGGGGCTCATGTACTCGGGCGTGCCGAGCGCCAGGCCGACCTCGGTGACGGCGGGCTTACCCGGCGTCGCCCCGGCGCGGGCGATGCCGAAGTCGGCGAGCAGAGCGTGGCCGTCGGCGAACAGAATGTTTTCGGGCTTCACGTCGCGGTGCACGAAGCCGTGGCGATGCGCGTAGTCGAGGCCGGCGCCCACCTCCTCGACGATGCGCAGCGCGTCCTTCAGCGCCAGCCGGCCGTCCTGGTCGAGACGCTCGCGCAGCGATCCGCCGGGGATGAACGGCGAGACGTAGTAGAGCAGCCCCCCTGCCTCCCCGGAATCGATCAGCGGCACGATGTAGGGGTGCGACAGCTGTGCCGCGATGCCGATCTCGCGCAGGAACCGCTCGGCGCCGAACGCGACCGCCAGGTCGGGCTCCAGCACCTTGATCGCGACCGACCGATCGTGGCGGGTGTCGCGGGCGAGATAGACGGTCGCCATGCCGCCGCGCCCCAGCTCGTGCTCGATCGCGTAACGATCGGCGAGCTTGGTATTGAGGACCGCGAGCGCGTCGGGCATGACGCACGAAAAATAGCTGGATACCAACCACCTGCAGGGAGCGCTTACTGCTGCTGAAAGCGGGTCTTGAACGTTTGCCCGTACGTGGTGGGGGTGCCGTCGTAGCTCTTGATCAAGTCCAGCGATTGACCCCACACGTCCCACGTCCACGCCAGGTAGCTCTGGGAGCGTGCGTCGATCCAGTTCATCAGCGAGTCGACGAAGCTCGAGCCGCCGTCGTTCTGTCCCAGCTCACCGAGTATGAGAGGTACCCGACGCGCGACCGAGTCGGCAGCGCTGTTCCAGCAGGTGATGGAGTTACACCAGCTGAAGTTGTAGATGTGCCACGAGGCGGCCAGGTTGTGCAGCGGGTCGGTCGGGGTGTTGGCCAGCCAAGCGCCGAGATCGGCGGCGTATTCGATTCCTCCGACCATGATCACATTGGCCGCACCGGTCGAGCGGACGGCATCGACCAGCTCCTGCATCCCTGCCGCCTGGAAGGTCATGCCGCTGCACGTCCCGCCGTCGCGCCAGCAGCGCCACGCCTCGGGGGTGTCGGTGTTGTTGTCGGGGTAGGGTTCGTTGAACAGATCGAAGACGACCGCGTCGTTGCCCTTGAACGTGGCGGCGACCTGGCGCCAGAACTCCGGTGTGTGGTCGCGATTCGGCATCGGTGCCTGGGCGAGGGCGATCCCCGAATCCGCCGCAGTCCAATGCAGATCGAGGATCACGACCATGCCCGCGGCATTGAGCCGGGCCACGAGGTCGCTGATCTGCTGGTGATAGGCGGCGCCCGAATAGGCGGCGGCGACGCCGTTGATGCCGAGCCAGCAAGTCTCGTTGAGCGGCACGCGTACGGCCGTGGCGTGCCAGGACGCGATCGCGGCGACCGCCGCGGAGTCCACCGGCCCGTCGAAGAACCCCCACCCCTGGGCGCATGCGTACTCCGCGCCGGAGCGGTTCACGCCGCGCAGCCGCACGGTGCGGCCGCCGCCATCGACCAGGCGATTGCCCTGCACGCGGATCGCCGGTGCGCCGCTGGAGGGCTCAGGGCCGACCGCACTGTGGCGGCAGGCGGCGAGGATGCCGAGCAGCGCGCAGATCGACGAGCGGGCCAGCATGAACAGAGTGTAGCATTCCACGGGACGGCTCAGCCGGTGATGGGTGTCACTGGTTCAGGTGGTACAAGGAAACCGCGTTGTCGCGCAGAACCATACGGGCCAGCTGGCGAGCGCGCGCGGCGTCGATCTCGCCGTCGTGCCGCATCGCGGTGAGTGCCATGCCAAGCGCGGTACGCGCCGTCGTGGCGGCGACATACGCCCCCTCCTCCCATCCCTGATCAGGACCGCCTTCGAAGGCGTCGGTCCCGAACAGCACCTTGTCCGGCCAGCGCGTGAGCCAGCCGCGCAACACCACGCTCAGCTCGGCGGGCCCGAGCATCTGGTCGATCATCGAGATGTCGGCATAAACGTTCGGTTTGCCGAGCATCGCTTCGGTCTCACCCACGGCCGGCCAGCCGCCGTGAATCATCACGAAGTTCGTGCCGCGCAGCGTCGAATCGTTGAACACCGGCTCGAGCTGCCCCGGCGTCGCGCCCTCGGCTGCGTAGAACCCCCCGAAGGTCTCCAGAACGTGGAGGTGCACCGCGAGCCCCTGACGCCCGGCTTCGCGCGCGACGACGCGAAAGAGATAATCGGTAAGGGTTTTGTACTCGGCGTGTGTGGGGGTGCCGGCCGTCGCATAACGCGCGTAGATATCGCTCGCGGCGGATGAATCGGGGGCGCCGAAATCGAGCGGGCGCAAATAGGCGATCTCGAATTTGACGGCGACGGCGCCCTGTTGGCGTTGCCGCGCGAGCGTCGGAACGACGACGCTGGCCAGATACGTCGCGAGTGTCGGCGGCACCGCATCGAGCCCGAGATCGCGAAGGTAGCGGTGCAGCAACGCCGACTCACGCGGATAGAGGGAGCGCGTATCAGGTGTGCGCGCCGCCTCGCCTCTCGTGTCCACGGGGAAGAGCAGGGGATCGTCGAACGGCACCCAGCGGAACCGGGGGGGAGCAAGACCGGGTCCCATGGTGATCCGATTTGCGAGCATGATCTCGATGCCCATCCGATCGAGGGCCCAACTGGGGAATCCTGTTGCGCGCTCGGCAACGGTGCGGCTCCGGGCGGCGGCTACCGAATCGCCACGCCCGTAGAGCGCCCGGGCCGCCCGCGCCCAGACGGGGGCGTTCAGAGTCAACCGCCAGGGGATCGGAAACGGCGGGATCCCATCGAGTGGCAACGCATCGTATTCGGAATCGGCTGGGGCTCCCTGGGCCACCGGACGCATCGGGTGGGCGTGGTTGTCGATGGCAGGAATCGTTGCGATGTAACGGGCGAGGGCGGAATCGACAGGAGCCTGTGCGGGCGCCGGCAGTGGGACCGTCCCGAGCAGCAGTGCCGTACAGCCGGAGCGGATGGGTCGCGCCATGCGCCTATGATCGCTCGCTCGGGCGCCGGTCGCGAGAGGCTGTACTACGGAGGCCGCCCCTGGGGACGGAGCGGCCTCGCGGCTGGTGGCTAGTGGTTGGTCAGCGGGTTGACGGCGTTCGTGACCGTATCGGCGTGCGTGGTGGTGCGGCGTGCCGACGGGTTGGTCGTAGTGGTCGTGCGGTGCGTGCTCGTCGCCGTCGACTCCCGCGATGAGCTCGAGCGCGCAGTGGACTGCCGCCTGGGACTCGAGGTCGAGCAGGCCGCCAGGCCGATCAGCAACAGTGCCGCGAGACGCATCCTCGACATGTTTCCTCCAACGGCTCTAAGGCCTCGGAGTGGAGCAACATGAAACGGGGAATTGCTGCCCCTACTACTCCGACGGAGTCCGGATGTTCTCCCGCTGTTCGAACCATGTGACGCCTCACGGGTTCACCATCCACATGCGTTCACAATCCACGGGCCAGCTCCCGTAGTCGCTCCAGCAGTTTCACCATCGCCCATGTATCGCGCTCGCAGTAATTCAGCAGGTCCTGCCGCACCCGGTCGCGTTCTGCGGGCGGAATCTTGTGCGCCACGAACAGCAGCCGCGCGATCTCGACGCTCGCCACGAGCCCGTCGACGATCACCAGGTCGCTGTAGGTCAGCTCGGGAACGAGCGGGTGCAGCACGTACTTGAGGGAGAAACTCCCCAGAAAATCGGGATGGTAGACGTGGTCGCGGATCACGGGGTGGAGATCGAGGAGTTTTGCTTCCAGCACCTTGAGTTCCCGTTCCAGCTCGGGCACCGCCTGCTGCAGCGAGCGGATACGGGTGCGCTCGAACGGCGTGTACATCACGATCCGCTCGGCGCCTGCCGTTGCCTCGAGCATCGCCCGCGCCAGCCCCGGCCGGGCATCGTGGGGACCCTCGGCGAGATAGCCGACGTGGGAATAGCTGCCGTCTCCGCGCGCCTGGTGGTAGCTGAATTGCGCCGCGGCTTGCTCCCATGGCCTCATTCCCGGCCACACCGGCACCGCCCGAGCTATCGTCTCGAAATCGAGGAATCCGAGCTTCCCAGAAAATGGCGTGAGAGCGCGTGCCAACCCCGGCTCCACGATCAGCCGACCCTCCTTGAGCGCGCGGATCTGACGCTGGGCCGCCGGAGGGAGCTTCTGAGTTGACGGGATGTCCCCGATCGAGTGAATGCCGACCGTCATGTAATCACAGCCGCGCTTCGGGCCGATGTTATAGAGCCGCATGATGTGGTCGGAGCGGTCGGGCCAGCAGCGTGCCATGAAGGGGCAGTCTCGCGGTTCGAAGCAGTGCGCGCCGATCGCTACGTCGGGAAGCGGTCCCTCGAGCATCGCGATCTGCGCTGCGATTTCCGGCGGCACTCCGGGCAGCGCCGCCTCCACCTGTTCTGTGACATCCTCGCGAACGAACAGATCCCCCTGGTCAGGGAAGTGGAATTCCCTGTTGAGGTGCATGATCTCGGCGTGACGCACGTCGACACCGCTGCGGCGCAGCACGTGCATCTGGACGGCGGCATCGGGGATATGGTCGTCTTTGACTTCGGACGACGACTTCACTTCGATGAGCCGAAAGCCGTTCGCGCTCTGTTGCAGCACGTCGGCGGCGACGAACGTGTCGTCGGCGAGGAATCCCGCCTCGAAAATCGCGGGCGCCTTCTGCGTCAGGGCGGCCTCGGTCTCTTGCAGGCGGCGCTCGACGGCGTGGTGTGGCACGTCGATCAGCACGCCACCCGCAAAACGGCCGCGCGCGATGCCTTCTACCTGGCGCCCCTGGTCGAACCGGTCCTGCAGCACCTTGTCGGGCTGCAGCTCCACGGCGCCCGGCTCGTGCACCTTCCACCACAACAGCTTGTGGCACTGCGTGCCGGCGACGAAGCGCGACTTGGAGAGCCGGGTCATGGGCGCGGCGACATCCGACCGGGAGCGTCGTGACGCCGCTCACACGCCGTATTCTGCAAGGCTTGGCGCGGGAGACGGCGGTCTGAGGCCGTCGGATTTTTCCCACGCGATGCGTAACGCGAGGCGCCACTAGGAGTAGCGAACCGCCCACCATCCGGTATGCGGTTTGCTTCAAGGGCCAGCCGTCGCTTCCCCGCGCAATGCCCGCTCTCAACGAGGATGACCATGGTCTCGCTCAAGAACTTGCTGGGTCATGACGTGAAAATGGAAGAGCTTCCCGCCGAGCTTCGGGCGGTGCTCACCCAGCTGCGGCACGAGCGGGCCAATCTCGAGGCCGCGACGGTCAAGGCCCAGGACGCCGCCCAGCAGCTGTCCCAGATCCAGCAACCCGTCGCCGAGGCCCAGAAGGTCGTGCAGGAGCTGCAGACGCGGATCAAGGCGCTGGAGCGTCTCGTGCCGGTGCTGGCGACGCTCGATCAAGAAACCGAGACCGTTTCGCGCACGCAGCGGCACACCGAAAAGAAGCTCGAGCAGATGGCCGGTGACGCCAAGGGGCTCCACACGGAAATCGAGCAGCTGCGCGGGGCGATCGACACGGCATTCTCGCTGAAGAGCGACGTCCAGGAGCTGATCGAGCTGAGCAAGGGATTCAAGCCGCTGCGCAGCGAAGCCGACAGCCTCACGGGGCAGTTGCGCGACCTGACGCAGGGGTTCGAGCGCACCCGCCAGCGCCACGACGAGCTGCACAAAGCCGGCGATACAGCCGCCTCGCGGCTGCAGACGCTGGAGGAGCGCCAGCAGCAGCTCCAGGCCAGTGTTGCGACGTCGCAAACCCGCATTTCAGGGTTCGACCAGGCGTTCACGCATCTCAACCAAGCCGCTGCCGACGCCGCCGAGACTCGCCACCAGCTTGGCACCCTCAAGGCGCTGGCCGACTACGTGACCCAGAAGGTGGCGGCCCTCGAGCAGCAGCGCGAAGTGGTGGACCGCGCGCTGGGGCAGGCGGACCAGCTGGGCGGTGTGCTGCGCGACATCGACGACAAGATCGCACAGCATCAGACGCACGCCCGCACGTTGAGCGACGTCGGCGCCCGGGTTGTGGAGCTGCAGGCGCAGCATGCCGACCTGATCGCGCGTACGCGCGACATCGCGAGCAGCCACGACGAAATCGCCAACACCGATCGCGACTTGCGCGGCCGGCTCGGCTCGCTGCGCGACGACGTGCAGCGGACGGTGAAGCGCTTCGAGCTCGAGCATGAGGGGTTGAACGCGGTCGAGCAACGGATCATCGGGCTGCGCGGCGCGCTGTCCGACCTCGAAACCCGTTTCCAGGCGCTCGACGAGTCGGCCCGGGTCATCGGCGACGTGCGCTCCCGCGCCGACGGGCTCGCCGGTCAGGTAGGCCATATCGCCGACCAGGTGGCGGAGCTGGAGCCGCAGGCGGCAGGAGTCGCGTCGGTGCGGGCGGACGCCGAGCGGCTGGCGCAAACGGTCGAGGCGATCACCGAGCGCACCCAGCGGCTCGAAAAGACGCAGCCCACGGTGGAAGCGGTGCTGGCGGACTTCGCGACGTTGAAGGGAACCCACGAGGCGGTGCGCGACGCGGCGGAGCGCATGCGCGTGACCGAAGGCGAGATCGGGCGCGCCCGGGACGCGCAGAGCGAAACCAAGGGATGGCTCGACGGCGTCAACGAGTCGATGACCGTCCTGCGGGAGGAGCTCGCGAAGGTCGAGGCGCTGAAGCCGACCGTCGTTTCCGTGCGCAGCGAGGCGGAGCGTCTGTCCCAGTCGGTGAGCCACATCGAGGCGCGCCGCGACCTGGTGCAGCAGCTGCACGAGCGCGTGACCGAGCTGACGGGCTCGGCGGCGCAGCTCGAGGAGCGCACGCGCGGCATCGCGCTGCGTATGGACTCGACCGACGAGCGGTTCCAGGCGCTCACCGCGCATGCCGACGAGGCTGCGCGCATCGAGAAGCTCGTTCCCAGCGTGCTTGGCAGCGTGGAGCAGGCGGAGCGGCGGCTCGCGGAGGTCGACGGCACGATGCGGGCGCTCGAGACGCGCGCCCAGAGCGTCGAGCGTCTGGCCGAGGAGACGGCGGCCCTGGGCCGCGAGATCGACCAGCGCCGCGTCGCGCTGCAGTCGGCGACCGAGCATCTGGAGCGGGCGTCGGAGCTGCGCGCCGAAGCGGGACACATCGCCCAGCAGCTGGAAGAGCGCGCCAAACAGCTCAACGGGACCCTGGTCAGTGCGGCCGACCGCACTTCGGCCCTCGGCTCGACGATCGAGGAGCTGGAGGGGCGGGCCGGCAATCTCCGGTTCATCCAGAAGCGGATGACGCTGTTCGAGGAGCGGCTCGCGAAGTGGCATGCGCTCGAAGAGCAGCTCACGCGGGCGCTCGATCAGGCCTCGAGCCGTCAGGCGACGGTGGATGCGCTCCAGGCGGACCTGCACCGGCTGTTCGACGTAGCCGAGCAGACGGTCGACCACGTGCGCTCGATCGCCGGGGCGAAGGAGCAGGTGTCGGAGACGCAGGCGATGCTCGTCAACGTCCTCGACATGGTCCACCAGGCCCGCGACGCCGCAGGCGGTCTCGAGCAGCGCAAGCGGCAGGTGGAGCAGGCGGAAGAGCGCCTGGCGCGCGTCGAGGCGCTGCTCGCGGACATGGAGTCGAGTGTCGACTCACTGCGCGGGCAGAAGGCCTTCCTCGACCAGGTGATCGAGAAGGCCGGCACGCTCGAGTACTACGCCAAGCAGGCCGAGGCGCTCGTGACGCTACTGCGCGAGACGGGCGTTGACCGCCCCCGGGAGCTCGCGGGCGTCCGCGGCGAGAACGGCGGCAGCGGCGTCGTGGTCAAGAGTGCGTGAGCGGTGCTGCTGCGTCTCCGCCTTGAGGTAGGCGTGCGGGTCGTGGTGCATCGCGCCCGGCGGCAGCCACTGGTACAGCGCTCCCAGCTCGCGGTGAACGCGCTCCACGAAGAACGCCGGTAGCTCGTTCGTTTCCTGCTCGAAGTAGCGCCGGAACGGCCGGTCGACGCCGAGCCGGCGCCGGACCTCCTGGTAGTACTTCATCCGGCCGAATCCCTCGGAGGAGACGGCACGGACTACGTTCATCCAGCGCGGAATCATCGCGTGCGTGGCGCGGAAGCGGCGCGCGATCGACCGCCACGAGAAGCTGTACTGCGTGAGCCCGATGACCTGGTCGTAGAACTCGGTCCACGCGTAGTGCTTGGGCCGCACGTTCATCGCGTGGTTGTTGTCGAGGAAGTGGAACGGGAATCCGAGCACCCGGCCGTCGCGCTGATAGGTCAGATTGAGCGGCGCCGCCCGGCCGAACGCCGAGAGCAGCGAGTAGCCGGGGAACGCTCCGGGGGACAAGTCGATGAAGCGCTTGGTCAGCTCGAACGGCTCGGTTCCCGCATCGCCGTCGAGGCCGAGCACGAAGTTGGTCTGGATGTAGGGGATGTAGCGCAGGATCATGTTCACGTGCTCGGAGACCTCGCGCACCTTGTCCATCCCCTGGCGCTTGCCGGTCTTCGACTTGTTGCCGAGGTCGTACCACGACTCGATCCCCGGCAGCACCGCCTTGAATCCGTTGCGTCGCAACCGCTCGAGGTGCGGCTCCGACAGCAGCGAGAGACTGCTCTCCGCGACGAAATCGATGCTGTCGGGCGGTGCCGCCGCCTCGATCGCCTCCATATAGTCGTCGAACCGCACGCCGAAGTTGGGATCGTGCCATCCCACGCGTGGCCGCCGCTGCTGCGTCAGCAGGAACTGCAGGTCTTTGGTGATCTCGCCGAAGTCCAGCGGCTGATACGGGACGACCGAATCGATGCAGAAGCTGCAGGTGTAGGGACACCCCAGGCTTCCGAGCATCGGGACGAGCTTCAGGACCGGGGCTTTGCGCAACGTTGCGGCGGTGAACTTCCAGCGCTCGCGCACCCCAGGCAGCGCCACCGGCTGGCGCGGGGCGGCGAGCTGGATCCCCAGCGGGCGGTGCTGCGCGCAATCCTGCAGCACGTCGCGGATGACCGTGCGATCGGTGAAGCCCAGGACGTAGTCGAAATACTTGGCCGCGTCCTCCGGATAACAGCGGGCATGCGGGCCGCCCAGGACGGTAATCGCCCCGCGGGCACGAAACAGGTTGCTGAGGGAATAGGCGAGCAGCGCGGCTTCGCTGAAGGCCCCGATGAAGACCAGGTCGACGTCCTGCGGCAGCTCCTGCACCAGGTCTTCGAGGCCGGTATAGCAGATGAACGTGACGTCATGGCCTTCCGCTTCGCACCACACACCGACGACCTGCGGCATGATGCTCGCCAGGTTGGCGTTCATCACCCGGGCGTACAGGGCCCGGGTGGGGCCTCGCGTCACGAGGTCGAGAATGCCGATTCTGAGCTTGCGCACGCTCCTCCAGGGGGCGTCGGGGAAGCCGCAAAGGTGGTCTGGAAGGCTCCCGGGGGCAAGGTAAGCCGGGTCCGGCTCTGTGTTTATGAGGCCGATCTAGCGATATTTAGCCCGTCCGAGATGACGCTGGCCTGTCCCACACCGGGACCGGACGTCGCCCCATCCAGGAGAGGTGCGTGCCCCAAGCCCTGCCACTGAAGCAACCGATCCCCGTCGGAGAGCTCGTCAACCGACGCCTGCGTCAGCTCAAGCGGACGCCGGGAGAACTGGCCGCCGCCGCCCGGGTGTCGGAAAGCTACATCACTGAGCTCATGGCGGGGCGGCGCCGCGCGCCCGCGCCTGGGAGCGACGTCTACGTCACCATGGGCAAGTTCCTCGGACTGCATCGTGACGATCTGCCTAGCTGCGCCCGCGCCGAACGGGCCGCCGAGCGTCCCGGTCAGCACCGGCCGTCCCCCGATGTGCGGCGCATCGTGTTCGAGCTGTGCGATCCGCAGCAGGTCAAAACGCTGACCCGGCGGATCGCCCGGGCCGACGGGAGCGAGCTCGAATGGGTGATCGTCAACCGGCTGCTCGAGGTGGCCCGCGGGTTCGTCATCCGGCGGCTCGAGGATGAGGTGGGGCTGAAAGTGGCCGCCGGACGGGAAGGGAAGGAGTATCTCGACGTGCGGATGCGGCTGCTCGAGTTTCTCGATGCGGCGCCCGACACGGTCACTGTCGACGACTGCATGGATTTCGTGATTCCCCGCATCGCCACCTGGGGCATCGACCTCGACAGCCGGACGATGCGGATTCAGCTGCGGTCGTAGCCACCCGGCGACTCTGCAAAGTGCAAACGGCGCCGTCCGATGCGGACGGCGCCGTTTGTATTCCCTAGCAGCGGGGTTACAGCTTGACGACGTTCTGTGC
>DATFSB010000177.1:0-2947 GCA_035262825.1 Gemmatimonadales bacterium
CGCGGCGGCATTCCGCCAGGAGGCGCAGGCCCTCTCGTTCCAGACCGCGGAACGAGTAAGGCGACGTGCGCGGTTTGAACGCGCCGCCGCGCAGCGCACCGGCACCGGCACGCCGCACCGCGAGCGCCGTCTCCCGCAGCATCTGCTGCCCTTCGACGGCGCACGGCCCCGCGATGACCAGCAGCTCGGTGCTGCCCGCCACCGCCCGCGCTCCATCGCCGATCCGGACCACGGTGCGGCCTCCGGCAGGGGCGAGTGCAGGGCTGGCGAGCCGGTACGGTGTCCGCCAGGCCGTCACGTCCGCGACGCCGGGAAGGGCCGCGATGGTCGCGGCATGGAGCCGGTCGGCCTCTCCCAGGCAGCCGATCACCACGCGACCATCCTGGTCGACGGCCTGCGTTCGCACACCATACGACTCGACGTGCTCGCGGATCCCGTCGATCATGGCGCTCGTTGCGTCCTCACGTGTCACGATGATCATCGCCTTCCTCCCGAAAAAGAAAACGGCCCGCTGCTGGAGCGGGCCGTCCGTGTCGCTTGGAGAATCAGTCGCTTGCGTTAGTCGCGCGCACCTCTCCAGCCACGGCCCGCCAGGCGGGACGCGTAAAAGCCGAAGAACGTAAAGTACGAGTGGCGTGACATCGTCCGGTGATAGTAGGTCGCGGGAGGCAAGTCGTCAACCTGCTGCACGGTGTGACCCCGGGGCACCGCCCCAGGGTCAGCCCCGCGTAAACCATTGCCCGAGTTGGCACGGCTGACCCCCGGCCGGTGGCCCGGGGTCCTTGGAATTACCTTAGTCGCAGACCACTGTCATCGGGAGCAGCATGCCGCCACCTCTCCGCAGCCGTCTCATCACCGAAGGGGTGCAACGCACACCCAACCGCGCCATGCTGCGCGCGGTGGGGTTCGGCGACGCGGATTTCGCGAAGCCGATCGTTGCGATCGCGAACGCGCACTCGACCATCACCCCCTGCAACGCGCGGCTCGATGAGCTGGCCCGCACCGCCGAGGCGGCGATCCGCAAGGCTGAGGCGATGCCGCAGCTGTTCGGCACCATCACCGTGAGCGACGGCATTTCGATGGGGACCGAGGGCATGAAGTATTCGCTCGTGTCCCGCGAGGTGATCGCCGACTCGATCGAGACGGTGTGCAACGCGCAGTGCGTGGACGGCGTGCTCGCGATCGGCGGCTGCGACAAGAACATGCCGGGCGCCATGATCGCGATGGCCCGGCTCGATATCCCGGCGGTGTTCGTGTATGGCGGCACGATCAAACCCGGGCACTACAAGGGCCAGGACCTGACGGTGGTGAGCGCGTTCGAGGCAGTGGGCCAGCACAGCGCTCACAAGCTGAGTGACGCGGACCTGCTCGAAGTGGAGCGGCGCGCCTGTCCGGGCGCCGGCGCGTGCGGCGGGATGTTCACGGCCAATACGATGTCGTCGGCGATCGAGGCGATGGGGATGAGCCTGCCCTACTCCTCCACCATGGCCGCCGAGGACGGCGAGAAGCGCGACAGCGCGGCGCGCTCGGCCGAGGTGCTGGTGGACGCCGTACGGCAGCGCCGCACACCGCGCCAGATCCTCACACGCGCCGCGTTCGACAACGCGATCGCCGTCGTCATGGCGCTCGGCGGCTCGACCAACGCCGTGCTGCACCTGCTCGCCATCGCCCACGCCGCCGGAGTGCCGCTCGCGCTCGACGATTTCGAAGTGATCCGGAGCAAGGTTCCCGTGTTGTGCGACCTCAAGCCCTCAGGCCGGTTCGTGACGACGGACCTGCACAGCGCGGGTGGTGTGCCGCAGGTCATGAAAATCCTGCTCGCGCACGGCGTGCTGGACGGGGACGCGCTCACGATTTCAGGTGAGACGGTCGCCCAGACGCTGCGTGACGTGCCGGTCGAGCCGCGCCCCGGCCAGGACGTGATCCGGTCCTGGGAACGGCCGCTCTACTCCCAGGGACATCTCGCCATCCTGCGCGGCAACCTGGCTCCCGAGGGCGGGGTCGCGAAAATCACCGGCATCAAACACCGCAGCATCACCGGGCCGGCGCGGGTGTTCGACTGCGAGGAGGATTGCCTCGCCGCTATTCTGGCGGGGAAGATCCAGCCCGGCGATGTCGTGGTGATTCGCTACGAAGGCCCCAAGGGCGGTCCCGGGATGCGCGAGATGCTGTCCCCGACCTCGGCGATCATCGGGGCGGGGCTGGGGGACTCGGTCGGCCTCATCACCGACGGTCGATTCTCGGGCGGCACCTACGGGCTGGTAGTCGGCCACGTCGCCCCGGAGGCGGTCGTGGGCGGGCCGCTGGCGCTGGTGCACGATGGCGATCGCATCACCGTCGACGCCGAGCGGCGTGTGCTCGAGCTGCAGGTGGAAGAGTCCGAGCTCGCTCGGCGGCGCCAGGCCTGGAAGCCGCCGGCGTCCAGGTACGCGACCGGCGTGCTGGCGAAGTACGCGAGGCTCGTATCGAGTGCCAGCGTAGGGGCGGTGACGGACTGACGCCCATGGCTCGGTAGTCGCTTCACCCCGGGCCGCCGGCCCGGGGTCAGCCGATGCAGGTCGACATCGTGATCAGGTTGGGCTGACCCCGGGGCGATGCCCCGGGGTCACACCCTAACGCAAAAGCGAAACTCCCCGCTGTGCCTTTTCGCGCACTAGCTCCGCGATTCGCGCCCCCATCTGCTGCGTCCCCATGATTTGTTCGCCCGGTCCGGCGATGTCGCGCGTGCGGGCACCCTCCTCGAGCGCAAGTACGATTGCACGCTCCACCGCAGCGGCAGGCTCACCGAGACCGAGCCCGTGGCGGAGCAATAACCCCACCGTGGCGATGGCGCCGATCGGATTCGCCGCGTCGCGTCCGGCGAGGTCCGGGGCCGAGCCGTGCACCGGCTCGAACAGCCCCGGGCCATCTCCCAGTGACGCGGAGGGCAACAAGCCAAGCGAGCCTG
>DATFSB010000178.1:0-2214 GCA_035262825.1 Gemmatimonadales bacterium
GGCCGGGTGCTCTCGTGGGAGCACGTCCCCGGGGTGCAGCCGGCCATCGTGCTCGACGAGTTCGTCGAGTGCGAGGCCGCGGTGCGCGCGGACGCGCGGTGGCAGGCGGCGATGCGGAAGCGCGGGGTGACCGACTTCAGCCTGACCATGGTGGACGCGTGGTCGGCGGGCAATTTCGGTTTTCCCCAGGACGAAGGGCGACGGCTCGTCCGCGCGCTCACGTGGGTGCGCAGCAGCGCCAGCGACAACGGCTATGCCCGGCCCGTGGCCAACGTGCTGACGGTGGTGGATCTGAACGAGATGAAAGTGCTCGCGGTCGAAGACGGCGACGTCGTGCCTCTGCCGCCGGAGGATGCCAACTACTCCCCGGCCGCGGCGGGGGAACGGTCCGGTCTCAAGCCTTTCACCATCCAGCAGCCCGAAGGCCCGAGCTTCAGGCTCTCAGGGCACGAGCTTGCATGGCAAAAGTGGCGTCTGCGAATCGGCTTCACCCCCCGCGAGGGCCTCGTGATCCACACCGTCAGCTATGAGGATCGGGGCCGCGAGCGCCCGATCCTCTACCGCGCCTCCGTCGCCGACATGGTGGTGCCGTACGGAGACCCTCGGCCGACGTACTTCCACCGCAACGCCTTCGACGTCGGCGAGTACGGCATCGGCACGCTCGCCAACGCCCTCACGAACGGCTGCGATTGCCTGGGGGAGATCCGCTACCTCGATGCGGTGGCCAACGACAGCCGGGGCCGCGCCGTGACATTGCCGAACGCCGTCTGCATCCACGAAGAGGACGCGGGCATCCTCTGGAAGCATTTCGATTGGCGGCTCGGCAGCACGGAAGTACGGCGGTCGCGCCGCCTCGTGGTGTCGTCCATTTCCACCGTCGGCAACTATGAGTACGGCTTCTACTGGTCGTTCTACCAGGACGGGGCGATCGAGCTGCAGGTGAAGATGACAGGGGTCATCTCGAACGGCGCCGAGCCTCCGGGAGCCAAGCCGATCTGGGGCGAGCTGGTCGCGCCCCAGGTCTACGGCCCCATCCACCAGCACTTCTTCAACGCGCGGTTGGATGTGATGGTCGACGGGCTCGACAACTCCGTCTACGAGGTGAACACCGTCGCCGATCCCCCGGGTCCCGACAACCCGCATCACAACGCATTCCACACGGAGGCGACGCTCCTCGGGTCGGAGGGGCAGGCGCAACGGCTCATCGATCCCTTCGTAGGCCGCTTCTGGAAGATCGTGAACCCCTCCGTGCGGAACCGCCTCGGCGAGACGGTGGCCTACAACCTGATGCCCGGCGAGAACGTGCGGCCCTTTGCCGGCCCCGACGCTGCCGTGACGAAGCGCGCGGCGTTCATGACCAAGCACCTGTGGGTGACCCGCCACGACCCGCGCGAGCGGTACGCGGCGGGCGACTACCCGAATCAGCATCCCGGTGGCGCGGGCCTGCCGAGCTACGTGGCGGACGACGCACCGCTCGAGAACACCGACCTGGTCGTCTGGTACACGTTCGGTGCCCACCATGTGGTGCGCCCGGAGGATTGGCCGGTCATGCCCGTGACTCCCATCGGCTTCATGCTCAAGCCGGCAGGGTTCTTCGACCGGAACCCCGCGCTCGACGTGCCGCGACCCACGCCCCACGGCGCCTGCGCCTCCGGCGAGTCGGCGTGTCACGCGCCGTGACGGAATCCGACGCGGGCGGCTACCCCATGGCCTTCTGATACGAGCTGATCGAGGCGGCGACGTCGGGGCGGCCCAGCCACGCGACGATCTCCGGGTCATTGCGGCGCTCGGGCAATGCCTTGAGCATGTCGGCGACGTGAATCGCGTCGTGGCGGGTCCAGCCGGGCAGGAATTGGCCGAGCGGGAGATCGACCGGCGGCCGCTTGCGGTCGCCGCCGAAGCGGATGGTGGCGTCGAGCTTGTCGTCCGAGAACCGCTTCACGACGCCAACCAGGCGGCCGCGCAGTTGTACTGCCTCGCCGAGGAGGTCGTTGACGGACCGATCACGGCGCTCGGCGACGGCGGACTCGTTGAAGCGATCCACGTCGAAGCCGGGGCTTCCACGGTGGTTGGCCGAGTCCGGCTCGCCGGCGAGGGCGGTGAACCAGCCGATGTAGGCGGCGTCGAGCGTGGACACGTGGGCGATGAAATCCTTCACCCTCCACGTGCTGCCGGGAACGGCGCGGGCCAGCTCCTCCTCGGTCAGGGAGCGGG
>DATFSB010000179.1:0-3537 GCA_035262825.1 Gemmatimonadales bacterium
GGGGACCGAGTCGGCGGGATAGAGACTCTGATCGGGGTACATCTGGCCCGCCGTATTGGCGTCGGCGGCGACCTGCCAGCCGCTGACGTAGATCGCCTTCAGTCCCGCCTGGACTTCCTGCACCGCCTGGTTCCCGGTCACCGCGGAGAGCGCGGCGATGAACGGCTCCTCGTGCAGCAGGTTCCACAGCTTGCCGGCTCCGATTTCGGCGAGCGTATATGCGATGTCGAGGGACCCTTTGAGCCGCCAGACATCATCGGCCGAATAGGGCCTGCTGATCCCCTTCCACCGGGGGCTCGAGGCCCACCGCCGAGTCAACGACTCCACGAACAACTGCTTCATCGCTCCCCCTCCATCAATCCAAATGGTCATACCCCACTATGGTCAGGAACTCCGGGAAGTCCGCGCCGGTCATCATCTGGTCGAAGAGTGTCGACGCGAGCGCGAACTTGCCGGAATCGAACCGAGTGGACCCTAGCCGCTCGCGCAGCTGACCCAGCTCGTCCTGCATCGCGTGCCGCACCAGCTCCGCGGTTACCCGGCGCCCATCCGCAAGCTTCGCGCCGTGTGTCAGCCACTGCCATACCTGCGTGCGCGAAATCTCGGCGGTCGCCGCGTCTTCCATGAGATTGTAGATCGGCACGCATCCGACGCCCCGGAGCCAGGACTCGAGGTACTGGATCCCCACGTCGATGTTGAGGCGCAGCCCCTGAAACGTGATCTCGCCATCCGGGACGGCGAGCAAGTCCGCGGGGGTGACGCGCACGTCGGTGCGCGTCACCTGCAGTTGGTGGGAAGCCGCCATCTGAGCGTCGAACACGCCCCTGGCCACCGGCACCAGCCCTGGATGCGCAACCCAGGTGCCGTCGTGCCCGGCATTGACCTCCCGTAGTTTGTCTTGCGTCACCTTGGCGAGCGCCGCGGCGTTGGCCGCGGGATCGTTCTTGATCGGGATCTGCGCCGCCATCCCGCCCATGGCGTGAATGTGCCGGCGGTGGCAGGTCTGAATCAGCAGATCCACATAGGCCTTGAGGAATGCCTTGTCCATCGTGACCGCGGCCCGGTCAGGCAACACGAACCGCGGATCGTTCCGGAATTTCTTGATGAAGCTGAAGATGTAGTCCCAGCGCCCGCAATTCAGTCCCGCCGAGTGCTCGCGCAGCTCCCACAGGATCTCGTGCATCTCGAACGCGGCGAGAATCGTCTCGATCAGCGCCGTCGCCCGGATCGTCCCAGCGGGAAGGCCGAGCGCGGCCTGGGCGGCGATGAAGACGTCGTTCCACAGCCGCGCCTCGAGATGGCTCTCCATCTTGGGGAGATAGAAGTAGGGACCCGACCCTTTGCGGCACAGCGCTGTGGCATTGTGGAAGAAGCAGAGCCCGAAATCGAACAGCGACGCGGAGACGGGGCGGCCGTCCACCTGCATGTGTTTCTCGACGAGGTGCCAGCCGCGCGGCCGCACCATCAGCGTCGCGGCGCCCGGTGCCACGGTGTAGTGCTTGCCCTCGGGACTGTCGTAGGTGATCGAGTCGCGGACCGCGTCATACAGGTTCATCTGACCGTCGATCGTCCCCGCCCAGGTAGGCGAGTGCGAGTCCTCGAAATCGGCCATGAATACGCGCGCCCCCGAATTGAGGGCGTTGATGATCATCTTGCGATCGACAGGCCCGGTGATCTCCACCCTCCGGTCCATCAGGTCCTGCGGGATCGGTGCCACGACCCAGTCGGATTCCCGGATGGTGCGCGTCTCGGGGAGAAAGTCGGGGCGCTCGCCGTCGAGCAGGCGCTGCTGCCGCGTGACCCGGGCCGCAAGCAGCTCGCGGCGGCGATCCTCGAATGTGCGGGCCAGCTGTGCGACGAACGCCAGCGCTTCAGCCGAGAGGATGCGGCTCGCGGCAGGGGCGTCGAGAGGATATATCTCGACCCCGGCAATTCCGGACGGCGCCCCCGGACGGAGGGAGGCGGTTTGCGCCGCAGCGCTTGTCATGGATGGAGGGATGGGTGGCAATTGTCATGCCTCCTGAGGACGGTAAGCCCATGGCGGTAGATACTCGACCGCTCACCTTTCTTACATTCACTCTCGCGCGGTCGTTGCGGCAACGCTACAAGTCAGCGACTGATGTCTCATGTCGCTCGGTCTCGGCACACCGTAGCGGGGTGGCCATGGTGGATGAAACATTGTGATGCATGACACGTGTGTGTAAGTCATTGATCTGTATCGAGCTACGTCTAAGTTCATTTTGTCACAATAAGGCATAGCTCTTGCGCTGAAGCAGGTGCAGCCCCATGTGGGGCATTCGTTTCCCTGTTCGTTCGGAGCCTTTGGCAATGGGATCGGGTCGACGCAGCAGCGGTGAGCGACGACGTATCGAACGGCGCGAGAGCGCCGAACGCCGCCAGCAAGTGATCGAGGTCGCTGTGGAGCGCCGCGGTGGAATCGATCGCCGTATGATGCTGGATCGTCGTTCCGGTCTCGATCGCCGCCTCGTATCCGACCGGCGCCAAAGCGTCCGACCCCCCGCACGACAGGAAACCCAGGTCTAGCGGTAGCGGCCTGGCCGGACGAAGCGCGGGCCCTCTCCGTACTGGATGCGGAGGGGGCCCGGTGTTTGGTAGCTTGTACTCGCTATGTCGGTGCTCACCGGTGCCTCTCTCGTAACCGCGGCTGTAGGCGCGGCGCTCGTGGCCCTGGCCGTCTGGGCCGGGAAGCGGCGCCGCCTGCTCCACAGTCTCGTGAGCGTGTTGTCGGCGCTGCTCTGTCTGGCGCTCGCGGCGCTGTTCGCCGCCGTCACCGTCGGCGTGCACGGCTACCGTGCCCTCACCGCCGAGGAGGTCGCGGCGGTCGTGCAGACCGAGCCCGTGGGTCCGCGGCACTTCCGCGCGACGGTGACGATGCCCGATGGCCGGGTCGGACAGTTCGACCTCCTCGGCGACGCCCTCTACGTCGATGCCCGCATCCTCAAATGGAAGCCGATCGTCAACATCCTCGGACTCCAGACGGCGTACGAGCTGGACCGCGTCGGCGGCCGCTACAATGAGGTACCCGACGAACGGCGCAGGCCGCACACCGTCTTCCCGCTGGGCCAGGACCATTTCGTGAACGTCTTCGGATTCGTCCACCGCCACCCCACGGTGCTGGCGCCGCTGGTGGACGCGACATACGGCTCGGGAACGTTCATCACAGTTGCTAGGCCGGCGAAATACGAAGTCAGAGTCTCGACCACCGGACTCCTGATCCGGCCTGTGGCGGATTCCACCGGGCATTAGACGCCTCGCCGCCCAGGCAGACGCCGAGCCGCCGAGCCGCTGAGTGGACGCCCAGGACTCAAGGAGGGAGGACTAGCCTAATACCTCGTTCCTCGACGTCCTCGCGGCGACTCGGCGGCTCGGCGTCTGCCTCAACGGCTGGGCGGCTCGGCGTCTTCCTGACACCTCAAACCTCCGGTCCTACAAGCGGCATCTTATCCCTGTGTCGTCACTCACCAACGCTGTGGTCTTAGACGAGCGCGTCGTCCGCGCGCGCGCGGGTGACGAGGC
>DATFSB010000180.1:0-7839 GCA_035262825.1 Gemmatimonadales bacterium
GCAGGAAACCTGGGTCAAGCACCGTGAAGAGACCGAGAAGTTGAAGCATTCGCTGCGCCAGCTCAACGACAAGATCGAAGAGGCGAAGCGCAAGAAGAACATCCTGATCGCGCGCGCCAAGCGGGCCGAGGCGCACAAGCGGATTCAGGAAACGATGTCGTCGATGTCCGACAAGAGCGCCTTCGAGACGTTCGAGCGCATGGCGGAGCAGATCGAGCACGAGGAGCGCAAGCTGATCGCGGCGGCGGAGGTGAACGAAGACCTCTCCGGCGACTCGCTGATGCAGCAGTTCCAGTCGCTCGAGAAGGCCGATGCCGACCAGCAGCTCCTGGCGTTGAAGCAGCGGATGGGCCTGCTCGGGGCAGGCTCCCCGCCTGAAACCAAGCAGCTCGGCAAGGGCGCGACCGAAGCCGAGCTGGTCGACGACGACGAGCACCACTCCTGAGCGAGGCGCCGCAGCGGTCCCGCATCTCGAGCGCCACGTTCGTGGCGCTCTTTGTTGGCGCCCTGGTCGTGTGGCTGGCGATCCGGGTCGTGGCGGTGCTGCTCATCATCCTCATCGCGGTTCTGCTCGCCGTTTTTCTGAGCTCCGTGACCGATCTCCTGGAGCGCCGCTTTCGGATCGCGCGCGGGTTCGGTCTGACCATCGCGGTCGTGCTGTCCGTCGCCGGTCTCGTGGGGCTCGCGGCGCTGCTCGTCCCCCCGGTCGTGGTGCAAACCCGCGCGTTGATCACCGGCCTGCCGCAGACGCTCAGCTCGCTGCAGACGGCGCTCGAGCGTCTCGCGGTGCAATACCCGCTGCTGCGCGAGACGTCGATCACCGACCAGCAAGGGGGACTCGTCGCCTCGGTCCTGTCCGACGTCACCGAGTATCTGCGCGGCGCCATCGTCCTCTACCTGCGCGCCGGCGGGCGCCTGTTCATCGACGGCGCCGCGGTGCTCGTCATGGCGGTGTACTTCGCGCTGCGGCCCACGATCTATCGCGACGGGCTGCTCGCCCTCGTGACCCCCCGGTTTCGTGATCGCGCGACGCGCATCCTGATCGACATGGCCGCGACGCTGCGGGCCTGGGTCACCGGCCAGATCGTCGCGATGACGATCTTCGCCTTTTTCACGGCGCTGGGCCTGTGGCTGCTCGACGTGCCGTTCTGGCTCGCGTTCGGGTTGTTCACCGGGATTGCCGCGCTGGTGCCGTTCTTCGGCACCATCGTCTCCACCATCCTGCCGGCGTTGTTCGTCATCCAGGAAGGCTGGCTGCAGGTGTTCGCCGTGCTGCTGCTCGGCATTGTCGTGCATGTCCTGGGAAGCCATATCGTCGTGCCCTGGATCATGGCGCGGACCGTCGCCATCCCGCCCGCGCTGACCATCGCCGGCGTCCTCGCGATGGGGACGCTGCTCGGGCCCATCGGCTTGATCGTCGCCGTGCCGCTGCTTGCCATCACCCTCGTCCTCGTCCGTCACCTGCTCCACGGCGAGGTGTACGGCGAGGGCGCCGAGTTCCAGCCGGCCGTCCTGCGCACCAGCCGCGCGCGCCGCGTCCCCCTCGCCTCCCAGCCATGACCGCAGCCGTCGATCATCGCTTCCTCGTCGTCGCCGACGGGCAATTCGGCCCGATGACCTCGAAAACGGCCAATTCGTGCATCCGCTACTTCCCCGAGCGCATCGTCGCCGTGTTCGACCGGCAGGAGGCGGGGAAGACGGTGCAGGACGTGCTCGGATTCGGCGGCGCGATTCCCGTGCTGGGGGATTTCGCGGCGGGGCTCGCGGCGGGCGGCGGCGCCACGGCGCTGATCGTGGGGATCGCGCCGGCGGGCGGCAAGCTGCCCGACGAATGGCGCGCCTGGCTCAAGCTCGCGATCGAGCGTAAGGTCGAGATCTGGAGCGGCCTCCACACCTTCATCTCGGACGACGCCGAGCTGGGACCTCTCGCCCGGAAGCTCGGCGTGCGCATCCTCGATGCGCGCAAGCCGCCGGCCAACCTGCCCATCGCCGATGGACGCGCCGGCGAAGTCGATGCCTACGTGGTGCACGCGGTGGGGTCGGACTGCAACGTCGGCAAGATGACGGCGATGCTCGAAGTCCGGAACGCCCTGGTCAAGGGCGGCCACAAGGCCGGCTTCGTCGCCACGGGGCAGACGGGGATCTTCATCGAGGGGTGGGGCACGGCGGTGGATGCCGTCGTCGCCGATTTCATCGCGGGCGCCGCCGAGGAGCTCGTGCTCAAGGCCGCGCAGGACTCCGACATCGTGCTGGTCGAAGGTCAGGGCAGTCTGCTGCATCCCGGATACTCCGGGGTCACCCTGGGCCTGTTGCATGGCTCGATGCCGCGCGGCTTGATCCTGTGCCACCAATCGTCGCGGGAGTTCATCGGCGACTATCACGGTCGCACGCCGTGGGTGAAGATCCCGCCGCTCGCCGATCTGATCGCGCTCTATGAAGACGCGGCGCGGCCGGTATTGCCGACGAAGGTGCTCGGGATCTGTCTCAACACCTATGATCTCGACGACGCCGCGGCCCGCGCTGCCATGCGCAGCGCGCAGGAGGAGACGGGCCTTCCGGCGACCGACCCCGTCCGCTTCGATCCCACGCCGCTCGCGCGCGCCGTGAGCGAGGCCGCCCGGGCCTGGAGGGAGACCCGCCGGGACTGACGGCGCGTCGTTTCGCACCGCCTCGCAGCAATTCGGTACCACTGCGTCGCACCCACCATCCCATCCTTCGATATGGGCTTCCTGCGTTGTGCCCTGTCGGAATGGCCCTTCCTCAGGATCCGGCTGCTGCGCACGCGGCTCGGGGTGTGGCTCGTCCTGCTGCTCGGCTTGGTATGGCGACTCGAGCGCACCGCCGTCGCGCGCGATCCGCTCGCCGCCGTGCTCCTCGTCGCCAGCGGCGGCGCGACGCTGTGCGTCGCCTATCTCGCCGGAGCGCGTGCCGACCGCACCGCGCTCGGACTCGCGCTGCTGCATCCGCGGTTCCCCGCCGCCATGACGATCGGGCGGTGGCTCGCCGCCACCAGCGGAGCCGCGATCGTGGTGCTCGTCGCCGCGATCCACGCGAGCGTGGGAATCGCCATCGCCGGCCTCGTCACCGCCGCGACGATGAGTGCCTGGACGCTGGCGCTCGCGTGGTGGGGCGGGAACGTGCTGGTCGGTGCGTGGCTGATCTGGCTCGCGCTTGCCGGCGGGGCGTCGCCCGAAGTCGTGCTGGCGCGTCCGCATCCCGGTGCCGCGCGTTTGGCCGTCGCGTGGGCGCTCGAGCTGTTGCCGGCGCTGTGGCGCTACCGCGGGATCGCGTTGGGAGAGCCAGGCGCGGCCGCCCATGCGGCGGTCTGGATCGCGTTCGGGCTCGCCGCCGCTCGCACACGCACCGCTCGAGCGGGACCCGTGCAGCCATGACCGGCGCGGTCCAGGTCCGGGGAGTACGGCGCGTCTTCCGGCGCGGCTGGGGTCGGCCCCCGGTGGTCGCGATCGCCGAGGCGACGTTCGCGATCAGCGCCGGGGAGGTCGTCTGCCTCGTCGGCGCCGCCGCCAGCG
Source organism: Gemmatimonadales bacterium (assembly GCA_035262825.1). Taxonomy (GTDB): domain Bacteria; phylum Gemmatimonadota; class Gemmatimonadetes; order Gemmatimonadales; family GWC2-71-9; genus DASTHG01. The sequence goes on from DATFSB010000180.1 coordinate 3,531, forward strand.
GCAAGACGACGCTGTTGCGCCTGGTCGCCGGTGTGCTGGCGCCGACCGCCGGCGTCATCCGCATCGCGGGTGTGAGCGCCGCAGCCGATGTTCGCTCGAGCGTCGGCTTCGCACCGCGTGACCCGGCGTTCCCGCCCGGGTTCACCGTGCGCGAAGTGCTCGCGTACTGCGCCAGCGCGCATGCGCGGGGCCGGGAGCGCGACGCACAGGTCACGGATGCTCTGGACGCCTCTGGGTTGAGCGAGCGGAGCGGCCGCCGGGCCGGCTCGTTGCCGCTCGCCGACGGGCGGCGGCTGCTGCTCGCCCAGAGTCTGCTCGGCGGGCGGCGCGTCGTGCTGCTGGACGAGCCGTTCGCGGGACTCGACGCAGTGACGCGACGCGATCTGTCCGACCGGCTGCAGCGCCTCGTGGTGACGGGCGGCAGCGTGCTGCTGTCGTCGGCCGACCCGGTCGGGCTCGAGCGGCTTGCCGACCGGGTGCTGGTGCTGCGCGCCGGACGCCTGGTCGTCGATGCGCCCGCGACCGAGTTGCTCGGCGGGCGGATCCTCGAGGTAGTGCTCGACGTCCCGCCGCGCGAGGCACCGCCGGGCTTCCGAGTGACGGCGACCGGGCTGGAAGCCGATCTGGGCTGGCGCAGCGCGGAGTCGGCGCTGGCGGTGTGCCGCGCCCACAAGCTTCACGTGCGCGCCTCGCGCGTGCGGTTGAAGACGCTGGACGAAGCGACACACGACGCGGACGTGGCGGCGCGTTGACGCTCCGCGGGACCGTTTCTACGTTTCGGCCACGATGCAGCACCGGCCCGTCGCTCCTCCCCCCCTCCCTGATTCCGCCGGAGTCTGGAAACATCTCCTGACGTCGCTGCGGCTCGACGACCCCGACCTGCTCGGGAAGCTGCTGCAGACGGTGGTCATTCTGCTGGTGGCCTGGGGCGCCCTGCGGCTGCTGCGGGTCCTGGCCCGGCGCATCGAACGGACCGCGCAGGAGCACGACCCCACGCGCGTCTCCGATGCGGAGCGACGCGGTCGCACGCTCGCCGGGTTGATTCAAAGCATCGGGACGACCGTCATCGTGCTGACGGCGCTGTTGACGGTCCTCGACCAGTTCGTCAACGTTGCGCCGCTGCTCGCGGGACTCGGCGTCGTGGCGCTGGCGTTCTCGCTCGGCGCCCAGGGGCTCGTGAGGGACTTCATCGGCGGATTCTTCATCCTGCTGGAGCATCAGTTCCGCGTGGGCGACGTGGTGCGGATCGCCGGCGTCGAAGGGACGGTGGAGCGGCTGACGCTCCGCTCGACGACGCTGCGCGACGGCTATGGCGTATCGCACTTTGTCGCCAATGGCCAGATCGGCGTCGTCTCGAACCTCACCCGGCAGTGGTCGCGGGCCGTGGTCGACGTCACCGTCGCTTACCGGGAGGATGTCGACCGCGTGCTCACCCTGCTGCGTGAAGAGGTGCGCCAGTTCGTCGAGGATCCCGCCTGGAAACCGATGGTCAGCGGTGAGCCGCGCGTCGCCGGTGTGGAGCGGCTCGCGGATACGGGGTTCGTGCTGCGGCTGTGGGTCGATGTCTATCCGGGGACGCAGTCCGATGCGGAGCGCGAGCTGCGCCGCCGCATCAAGAACCGGTTCGATCGTGAAGGGATCGAGATCTCGGTCCCGCGGATGGTGCGCCTCGTGGACGAGGCGCGCCCATGACACTGCGACTCTACAACACGCTCACGCGGGCTCTGGAGCCGTTCGCCCCGCTCTCCCCGCCGCGCGTGACGCTGTACACCTGCGGCCCCACGGTGTGGAACTACGCCCACATCGGCAACTTCCGGACCTTCCTGTTCGAAGACCTCTTGCGCCGCTGGCTGGAGCACTCCGGGTACGACGTCTTCCACATCATGAATCTCACCGACGTAGACGATCGCACGATCAAGGCGGCAGCCGCGGCGGGGAAGCCGCTCACGGCGCACACCGAGCCGTTCGCGCAGGCGTTTTTCGAGGACCGCGACTTCCTGCGTCTCGAGCCGGCGCACGTCTATCCGCGCGCGACGGGGACGATCCCCGCGATGGTGGCGCTCGTCGAACGGCTGCTCGCCGCGGGCGTCGCGTATACGAGCGAGGACCATTCGGTGTATTTCGCGATCGATCGCTTTCCGGCGTACGGCCGGCTGTCGCGGCTCGATACGCGGGAGATCAAGGTCGGCGCGCGCGTCGCGAGCGACGAGTACGCCAAGGAGAACCCGAGCGACTTCGCCCTATGGAAGGCGGCGGATGCGACCGACGAGCAGGTCGGTGCCGCGTGGGACGCGCCGTTCGGCCGCGGGCGACCGGGGTGGCATCTCGAGTGCTCGGCCATGTCGCTCGACGAAATCGGCCGCCGCTTCGCCGCCCAGACGCTCGACATTCACGCGGGCGGCGTGGACTTGATCTTTCCCCATCACGAGGACGAGATCGCGCAGTCCGAGGCGGTGACCGGCCAGCCGTTCGCGCGGCTGTGGATGCACGGTGCGTTTCTCAACATCCGTGGTACCAAGATGTCGAAGCGCTATGGCAACATCCTCACCGCGCGCGATCTGAAAGACGAAGGCGTGGACGCCGGCGCGATCCGGCTGCTCATGTTCCAGACGCACTACCGCAAGGAGCTCGATTACAACGACGACGCGCTGGAGGGAGCGCGCGACGCCTCGCGGCGCTTCGGCGTGTTCCGCGACCGGCTGCTCGCTGCGTCGGGGAAGGGTGACGCGCATTTCGACGCCCTCGCCGCCCAGGTGGCGCAGCAGTTCCGCGAAGCGCTGGACGACGACCTCAACGCGCCCCGCGCCCTCGCCGCGGTGAACGATTTCGTGACCCAGGGCAACCGGCTGATGGATGCCGGGTCGAAACCCGGCCCGGCCGCGATCGAGACGTGGCGGCTGATCGACGGCGTGCTGGATGTGTGCCCCTCACCGACGGAGCTCGATCCGGGATTCGTGCAGTGGATCGAGGAGCGCATTGCAGCGCGCCGGGCAGCCCGGGCTGCACGGAACTTCGCGGAGGCGGACCGGATCCGTGCTGAGCTACGCGCCAAAGGCATCGAGATCGAAGACACACCCCAAGGAACGAAATGGCGGCGGGTGTAACCCCCGCCGCCACGAGCACCCTCCACACGCTACGCGGCCCTCACATCCCGGTCATCATGCCCGGGCGCCAGGCGAACTGCGCCACCACGGCGCCGATCACGAAATACAAGACGATCGCCACGATGATCACGACGGCGGTATACCCGACGGCTTTGTCTTCGGGCGCCTTCATGAGCACCGGGAGTCCGAGGAAGAGGAGATAGAAGCAATAGAGGAGGGCCAGCAGTCCGAGCAGCGCGAGCGACGGGATCAGGTTGAAGATGCCGCCGACCCACGCCGCCGTATACGAGTACGCGGCCGTCTTCAACGCCTGGATCTGGTTTTTCTGTCCGCCGAACGTCGGGGCGAGGGCATCGATGATGAGCGCCAGCACGAACACGCCGACCAGGCTGAGGACATAGACCACGATCCCGTTGCGCACCGCGATGCCGATGGGCCAGCGAATGGAGCCGCCGATGATGGGCATGCGCAGACCCACCACCGACCACCCGATGATCTGCGCGACCGGGGTGATCAAGGCGAGCGGAATGATGTACCCCGTGTAGAGACTGCCCGTCGTCGCCTGTTCCTTCTCGATCACCGGCCATTCAGTCTTCGGCTGCAGCAGGATGTTCTTGGCCCGCTCCATCAGACTCATGAGGTGTGCCTCCCGATCGGGGTGCCGGTCGATGGTGCCTGTGTCGACCACCACCATGCCGCCGGGGCGGCGATTGCGCAACTCCCTTGGTGCCGCATCTTCCCGTTGCACCACCGTGCTCTGGAGGGACCGGATGCGCCGCTTGTGGTTCGCGTTGTTCTTCGCCGTCGCCCTGTTGTCCCGCGCCGCAGCGGCCCAGCTGCCCCAGCCGGCAACCGATATGCTGCGGCGCATCTTCTCCTCGCGGGATTTCGCCGGCAACCCGTTCGGCGGAGTGCGCTGGATCGAAGGCGGGGCGGCGTACCTGACGCTGGAGCCGTCGGCCCTGGCGCCCGGCTCGCTCGACATCATCCGCTACGAGAGCGCCACCGGCGCCCGCCGGGTGCTCGTTTCCGCGCGCGCGCTGATGCCACCGGGCGCGAGAACTCCGCCGGACATCGACGACTTCGAGTTCGCCCGCGGCGATTCGCTGCTGCTGGTCTTCACCAACACGCGCAAGGTGTGGCGCCGCAACACGCGCGGCGATTACTGGGTGCTCAACACCAGGCGCGGCACCCTCAAGAAGCTG
>DATFSB010000181.1:0-4927 GCA_035262825.1 Gemmatimonadales bacterium
AGCGGCTGGGGTGGGCGCATCTCGACTCCGGGGCGCTGTACCGCGCCCTCACGCTCGCGGCACTGGACCGGCTCGGTGCGGAGGTCGCCGGAGGAGCGGAGGGGTGGCCGGTGCAACGCATCCTGGCGTTGGCCGACGAGCTGCCGGTGCGATTGGTACTTGCGGGAGCGGAGTTCCGGCCCGAGGTGGCGGGGGTGGATGTGGACGAGGCGATTCGCTCCGCACGTGTCACGGCGCATGTTTCCGCCGTCGCGGCTCTCCCAGCGGTGCGCGCATGGGTCAACGCCCGCCAGCGGGATGCGGTCGAGGCCCACCCCGACGGGGTCGTGGTTGACGGCCGCGACATCGGAACCGTGGTATTTCCTGCCTCCCCGCTCAAAGTTTTTCTCACGGCCACTCCTGAAGAGCGCGCCCGGCGTCGGTTATCGCAACGGGGTCAGCCTTTGGATGATGCCCTGGTGGCGCGGGAGAGCGCAGAGCTCGCTGCCCGGGACCATGCCGATGCCACGAGACCGGTGGCACCGCTCAAGGCGGCGACCGATGCCGTGGTACTCGATTCGACCCGGTTGTCGCTCGCGGAGCAGGTCGATGACGTGGTTGCGCTGGCGCGGCAGCGGTTCCCTGGGTAAGCTTCGAGGCTTGCTGGCTGCGGGAGAAAGGACCCGCAGCTCGAACCCCAAACCATGAACCCGAACCGGAACCCGATGCTGGCTGAACCGAAGGAACTCGAAGACACCGCCCCCGAAGGGCCCACCAGAAAGCCGACTCACTCTCCGATCCGCGTTCTCGCAGGCCTGGACGAGCAGTATTCCGCCGACGAGATCGAGAAAATGTCCGAGATGTACGAGGGGACCCTCTCGAACATCGAGGAAGGGGAAATCGTCAAATCGAAGGTGCTGCGCGTGACGGACGCCGCCGTCATTCTCGACGTCGGGTTCAAGTCCGAAGGCGCGGTCCCGATCGACGAATTCAAGGATCCCAAGAGCCTCAAGGAAGGCGACGAAGTCGAGGTCTACCTCGAGCACCTGGAAGACCAGGAAGGTGCCGTCGTCCTCTCGAAGAAGAAGGCGGACTTCATGCGGGTCTGGGAACGGATCCGCGAAGCCTTCGAGAAGGACGAGCCGGTGACCGGGTCGCTCGTGAAAAAGATCAAGGGCGGCGTCGTCGTCGACCTCATGGGCGTCGACGCGTTCCTCCCGGGGAGTCAGATCGCCTTGCGCCGCGTCCCCAACATCGACGAGCTGCTGGGGCAGAGCTACGAGTTCAAGATCATCAAGCTCAACAAGCGGCGCCGCAACATCGTGGTGTCGCGCCGCGTGCTGCTCGAGGCGGAGCGCAAGACGAAGCGCGAAGTCCTCATGAAGGAGCTGCAGGTCGGTCAGACGCGCACCGGCGTCGTGAAGAACATCACCGATTTCGGGGCGTTCATCGACCTGGGCGGCGTGGACGGGCTGTTGCACATCACCGATATGAGCTACGGCCGCGTGTCGCACCCCAGCGAAATGGTGCGACTCGGCCAGGAGCTGCAGGTCAAGATTCTCGACATCGACTGGGAGCGCGAGCGGATTTCGCTCGGCCTGAAGCAGCTGCAGGAGCACCCCTGGAAAGACGTCGCCGCCAAGTATCCGGTCGGCACGCGCGTGCAGGGCAAGGTCGTCTCGATCACCAATTACGGCGCCTTCGTCGAGCTGGAGCCGGGGATCGAGGGGCTGGTCCACATTTCGGAAATGAGCTGGACGCGCAACGTGCGGCACCCGTCGAAGATCGTGTCGATCGGCGAGACGATCGAAGCGGTGGTCCTGAAGGTCGACGAGAGCGAGGAGAAGATCTCGCTCGGTATGAAGCAGACCGAGCAGGATCCGTGGATGGCGCTGCCGCAGAAGTACCCGGTCGGCACGCGGCTCAAGGGCAAGGTTCGCAATTTGACGTCGTTCGGCGCGTTCGTCGAAATCGAACCGGGAATCGACGGCCTGATCCACATCTCCGACATGTCGTGGACCAAGCGCGTGCAGCATCCCTCGGAAGTCGTCAAGAAGGGCGACGAGGTCGAGGTGCTGATTCTCAACGTCGACGCCGAGAACAAGCGCATCTCGCTCGGCCTGAAGCAGGCGCAGGAAGATCCGTGGTTGCGAATCGGCGAGACGTACCCGGTGGGCACCGAGCTGCGCGGCCGCGTGCTGCGCCTGATGGACAAGGGTGTGGTGGTGGAGATCGGCAGCGATATCGAAGGGTTCGTGCCGATGTCGCAGCTGGGTATTCCGGAGCTGCACAACCCGGGCGACGCGGTCAAGGAAGGCCAGGCGCTCGACATGAAGGTGCTGGAGGTGGATCCGATCCATCACCGCATCGTCCTGGCAGCAACCGGGTTTCCCCCGGACGAGCCAAAAACCGACGGCACAGAACCGAGCCCGGCAGCGGTGTAGCCGCCGCGTCGGGGTGAGAAGACGAGTGGCCAGGACAAGCGTGATCCTGGCCACTTTGCTTTTCCGGGCGTTGCCCTACCCGTCTCGGCGTCCCGGCCTCAGATTGTGCGGACTATGAGCATGCGCGAAAAACTGGATCTCCTGCAGCAGAAGCGCGCTGCCTCCGAGCAGGGCGGCGGCGCCGACCGCATCGCGACGCAGCACAAGAAGGGGAAGATGACCGCGCGCGAGCGGCTCGATGTGTTGCTCGATCCCGGATCGTTCGTCGAACTCGACCGCTTCGTGACGCACCGCTCCACCGATTTCGGACTCGGCGAGCAGCAGATCCTGGGTGACGGCGTGGTGACGGGGTGGGGGCGCGTGGACGGCCGGCTGATCTATGTATTCTCGCAGGACTTCACCGTCTTCGGCGGCTCGCTCTCCGAAACACATGCCGAGAAGATCTGCAAGGTGATGGACCTGGCGGTGCGCAACGGCGCGCCGGTCGTCGGGCTGAACGACTCGGGCGGCGCCCGCATTCAGGAAGGGGTCGCGTCGCTCGGCGGGTACGCCGACATCTTTCTGCGGAACACCATGGCGTCGGGCGTCGTCCCGCAGATCAGCGCCGTCCTCGGTCCCTGCGCCGGCGGGGCCGTGTACAGTCCCGCGATCACCGATTTCATCTGCATGGTCCGCGGGCTCTCGTACATGTTCGTCACCGGTCCCAACGTCGTAAAGACGGTGACGCACGAAGAGGTCGACTTCGAGCAGCTCGGCGGCGCCGACGTGCATGGCGCGACCTCGGGGGTCGCCCACTTCGTGTACGATTCCGAGCTCGAGTGTCTCACGGCGATCCGTACGCTGCTGTCGTACCTGCCGTCCAACAACCTCGACGCGCCGCCCGCCAAGGGGTCCGCCGATCCGCCCGACCGTCGCGACGAGGCGCTGCTCGACGTCGTCCCCGACAACCCGACGAAGCCGTACGACATGCGGGACGTGATCAAGCGCGTGGTCGACGACGGGGAGTTCCTCGAAGTGCAGCGCGACTACGCCGGCAACCTGCTCGTCGGGTTCGCGCGCCTGGCGGGTCGCTCGATCGGAGTGATCGCGAATCAGCCGGCGGTGCTCGCCGGCGTGCTCGACATCCCCGCGTCGGCCAAGGGGGCCCGGTTCATCCGGTTCTGCGACGCCTTCAACATTCCGCTGCTCACCTTCGAGGATGTGCCGGGATTCCTGCCGGGCGTGGCCCAGGAGCACGGCGGCATCATCAAGCACGGCGCCAAGCTGCTGTACGCGTACTGTGAGGCGACGGTGCCGAAGCTGACCGTGATCACCCGCAAGGCGTATGGTGGGGCGTACGACGTGATGAGCTCGAAGCACATCCGCGGAGACTACAACGTCGCGTGGCCGACGGCGGAGATCGCCGTGATGGGGGAGCGCGGCGCCGTGGAAATCCTCTACAAGGGCGAAGCCACCGAGGAGCTCGTCGCCGAGTACCGCGCCAAGTTCGCCCACCCCTACCTGGCGGCCGGACGGGGATTCCTGGACGACGTGATCGATCCGCGCGAGACCCGTCCGCGGCTGATCGAAGCGCTGGCCACGCTGGAGGCGAAGCGGGACCGGAATCCCGCGAAAAAGCATGGGAATATTCCGCTCTGAATCGCTATCAGCTATCAGCCGTCAGCTTTCAGCTGCAGCGTCTGAGCTGATAGCTAACGGCTGAAAGCTGATGGCTTTCTCTCGCGTCCTCGTCGCCAACCGCGGCGAGATTGCCCTGCGCATCATCCGGGCGTGTCAGGAGGAAGGGCTCGAAGCGGTGGCCGTGTACTCGGACGCCGATCGGCTCTCCCCGCACGTACGGGCGGCCAATGACGCCGTGCCCATCGGCACCGCACCGTCTCCCGATTCCTATCTCAACATCCAGAAGCTGCTCGAGGCAGCGGTCAAGACGGGCTGTGGGGCGGTGCACCCCGGGTACGGTTTTCTGTCGGAGCGCGCCGCGTTCGCCTCGGGCGTCGTCGATGCGGGACTGGTGTTCGTCGGCCCGCCTGCCGCGGCGATCCAGGCCATGGGAGACAAGACGCAGGCGCGCCGCCGCATGCAGCAGGCCGGCGTGCCCGTCGTCCCCGGGCTGACCCGCAATCTGCAGGACCCGGCCGACGCAGAGCGGGAGGCGAAGGTGCTGGGTTACCCCGTCCTGGTGAAAGCCGCGGCGGGCGGCGGGGGGAAGGGGATGCGCGTCGTGCGCGCTGCGGACGAGATGCGCGGGGCGTTTCAGGCCGCGCAGAGCGAGGCGCGCAAGGCGTTCGGCGACGGCAACCTCTATCTCGAGCGCTTCGTCGAGCGGCCGCGGCACATCGAGATTCAGGTGCTCGCCGACGGACACGGCCGTGTGGTGTCGCTCGGGGAGCGCGAGTGCAGTATTCAGCGGCGCCACCAGAAGCTCATCGAAGAGGCCCCGTCAGTCGTGGTGACGCCGGGCCTGCGGCGCCGCATGGGCGAGGCGGCCGCGTCGGCCGCGACCG
>DATFSB010000182.1:0-2304 GCA_035262825.1 Gemmatimonadales bacterium
GACGCGGTTGGAGCAGCCCATGAAGTAGCCGTTGGCGACGGCGTGCGCCGGCTGCTCCAGCTTCCAGAGGTACTGCGACAAGCCCTTCACCGTCGCCGACGGGTTGAAAACGATCTCGGCGCCGTGCAGGCCGAGCAGCCGTGCGCCCTCGGGGAAGTGGCGATCGTAGCAGATGTAGACGCCGATCGTGGCGTAGCGCGTCTGGAACACCGGATAGCCGAGGTTACCGGGCTTGAAGAAGTACTTCTCCCAGAAGCCCGCGGTGTGGGGGATGTGATTCTTGCGGTATTTGCCGAGGTACGTCCCGTCGGCGTCGATCACGGCCGCGGTGTTGTAGTAGACGCCCGCCATTTCGCGTTCGTAAATCGGCACGATCATCGCCATGTCGTGCCGCTTGGCGATCCCCTGCATGTGCTCGATCGTCGGACCGGGAATGGGTTCGGCGATGTCGCACCACTTGGCGTCCTGGGAGGGGCAGAAGTACGGACCGTTGAACACTTCCTGGAGACAGAGGATCTGCGTGCCGCGCTTTCCCGCCTCCTCGATGAAGGGGAGGTGCTTTTCGAGCATTGCGTCCCGTACTTTGCCGACCGGCGCGTTCACGTCGTTTACCGGATTCGACATCTGGATCAGCCCGCCCACGACCGTGCGCGCCATCAGAACCACCTCGAAATGACGACTTTCTTGTCGGTGAAGAATTGCACTGAGTCCTGCCCATGCGCCTTGAGATCGCCGTAAAACGATCCTTTCGTGCCCCCGAACGGGAAAAAAGCCATCGGGGCCGCGACCCCGATGTTGACGCCGATCATCGAGACGCCACAGCGGTAGCGGAACTCGCGGGCCGTCTTGCCGCTGGACGTGAAGATCGACGTGGCGTTTGCGAACGGGCTCGCGTGCACCAGCGACAGCGCCTCGTCGAGATCCGCGGCCCGGGTGATCGAGGCGACGGGACCGAAGATCTCTTCCTTGCCGATCGTCATCGCGGGCGTGACGCCGTCGAAGATGGTCGGTCCCAGGAATTGTCCTCTGGGATACTCGGCAACGCGCGCCGTGCGGCCGTCGAGCAACAGGTCGGCGCCGTCCTTCAGCCCCGCGTCGATGAAGCCGGTGACGCGCTCTTTCTGCCGAGCCGAGACGACGGGTCCGAGCGTGACGCCGTCGTCCAGCCCGTAGCCCAGCTTCAATCCCTTCGCCGCGCCGAGCAGGCGGTCCTTGAACGGACCATACGCCGCGCCCGCCGCGACCACGACGCTGCCGGCAAGGCAGCGCTGCCCGGCGCACCCGAACAGCGACTCGGTGACGATCTGCGTCGTGCGGTCGAGGTCGGCGTCGGGCATGACGATGACGTGATTCTTGGCCCCGCCGAGCGCCTGTACCCGCTTGCCGTGCTGCGCGGCGGTGGCGTAGACGTGCCGCGCCACCGGCGACGAGCCGACGAAGGAGATCCCCGCGATGTCGGGATGCTCGAGCAGCGCGTTGACGGCATCCTTGCCGCCGTGCACGAGGTTCAAGACGCCCGCGGGGATACCCGCCTCGTGGGCGAGCTCGACCATGCGCTGTTGCGACAGCGGCACCTGCTCCGACGGCTTGATGATGAACGTGTTGCCGCAGGCGATCGCGTATGGCCAGAACCACAGCGGCACCATCGCCGGGAAGTTGAAGGGCGTGATCGCCGCAAACACCCCCATCGGCTGGCGCACGAATTCGCAATCGATGCCGGCGGCGACATCTTCGAGTGTCGCGCCCATCATCAGGGTCGGGATGCCGCAGGCGTGCTCGACGTTTTCGATGCCGCGCCGCACCGATCCGCGGGCCTCGTCCAGCGTCTTTCCATTCTCCTGCGTCACGATCCCGGCCAGCTCGTCGAAACGCGCTTCGAGCAGCGCCTTGAAGGCGAAGAGGGAGCGCGCGCGCACCACGGGTGGCGTGCTGCGCCACTTGGGGAACGCCGCCAGCGCCGCCTGGACCGCGGCGTCGACTTCGCGGGCCCCGGAGAGGGGCACCCGCCCGAGCGTTTCTCCGGTGGCGGGATTGGTGAGTGGGAGCGAATCGGCGGAGCCTGACCGAACCCAGGCGCCGCCGATGTAGTTCGCAATGGGAACGTCTGCCGCGCGTGCGGCTGAAGCCAGCCTGGTCACCATTGACAAGCCCCTGCAATCGTCTAACTAATTGGGACGTCCCAAGGTAGGGCTCCGGACCACAATCGGGAAGGGAGACGCATGCGATTCGGGACCTGGGCTTTGATCGGCGTCGGCGCACTGGCGACTGTGGGATGTCCCAATTCCCAGCTCCAGCACATCGTCG
>DATFSB010000183.1:0-3616 GCA_035262825.1 Gemmatimonadales bacterium
CCGAGCGGTGAACGAGGGGTTTTCGGGCGGCGAAAAGAAGCGCAACGAGATCCTGCAGCTCGCGGTGCTCGAGCCGCGGCTCGCCATTCTCGACGAGACCGATTCGGGGCTGGACATCGACGCGCTGAAGACGGTCGCGGCGGCGGTGAACGCCCTGCGCAGCAAAGAGCGCTCGTTCGTCGTCGTGACGCATTACCAGCGGCTGCTCAACTACATCGTCCCCGATTTCGTCCACGTGCTCGCCGAGGGGCGCATCGTGCGCTCCGGCGGCAAGGAGCTGGCGCTGACGCTCGAAGAGAAGGGCTACGCCGGAGTCGGGGCGTGACGGCGCACTTCCTCGGCGCCTACAAGGCGTTCGCCGCGAACGGCGCGTCGGGCGCCCCGCCCTGGCTGAAGGAAATGCGCGAGCGGGCGATCGCGCGTTTCGCCGAGGTCGGGTTTCCCACGACGCGGCTCGAGCAGTGGCGCTTCACCAACGTGCAGCCGATCAGCGAGACGCCGTTCGAGCTGCAGCGCTCGAGCTGGGAGCTCGATCCCGTCCCCGCGGGGGTGACGGTCTCGACCCTGAGCGCGACGGTCGCCACGGCGCCGGATTTCCTGCAGGCGCACCTCGGCCGCTACGCCGACGTCGCCACGAGCCCCTTCACCGCGCTGGCAACCGCGTTTCTCGCCGACGGCATCGTGATTCGCGTCGCCGCCCGCACCGTCGTAACGGATCCGATCCGGGTGCGCTGCCGCATTCCCCGCAGCGCGCGGCCGATGACGCATCCGCGCCTGTTGATCGTGCTGGAGCGCGAAGCGCGAGCCGCGATCGTCGAGGCGTACGAAGGAGACACAGGGAGCGTGTCGCTCACGAACTCGGTCACCGAGGTCGTACTCGAGGAAGGCGCGCAGCTCGATCTCTGCCGGGAGCAGCGCGAGGGGGCGCTGAGCAATCACGTGGCCGCGTCGCACTTCCATCAGGCGCGCGACTCGCGGCTCGTCTTCACGACGGTCGCCCTCGGCGCGGGTCTGGTGCGCCACGATATCCACGGCGTGCTCGACGGCTCGAACGCCTATCTCATTCTCAACGGCCTGTCGGTGCTGGGTGACCGCCAACACGTCGATCACCACACGACGATCGACCACGCCAAGCCGCACTGCGAGAGCCACGAATACTTCAACGGCGTGTTCGACGGCGAGTCACACGGCGTCTTCAACGGCCGCATCATCGTGCGCCCCGGGGCGCAGCGCACCGACTCGAAGCAGACCAACAACAACCTGCTGCTGTCGCGCGGCGCGCGCGCCGACAGCCAGCCGCAGCTCGAGATCTACGCCGACGACGTGAAGTGCACCCACGGCTCGACCGTCGGGCCGCTCGATCCCACGGCGCTCTTCTATTTGAGAAGCCGCGGCCTCGGCGCCGCGGAAGCGCGCGGGCTGCTCACCTACGGGTTCGGCGCCGAGATTCTCGATCGCATCGCGGTCCCGGGCGCGCGGCAGCGGCTGGACAGCGAGATCCGGGCGCGGCTCGGGGTTCCGGAAATGGTCGGGAGTGCCGCGTGACGACCGTTCGGCACGCTCCACCCTCGGTTCCTCTCCCCGCGTTTGATGTCGAGCAGGCGCGGCGCGATTTCCCGCTGCTGCAGACGACGGTGCGGGGCAAGCCGCTCGTCTACCTCGACAACGCCGCTACGAGCCAGAAGCCGCGTTCCGTGATCGCGCGGACCGAGCAGTACTACGCGACGGAAAACGCCAACGTGCACCGGGGCGTGTACGAGCTGAGCGAGCGGGCGACGGCGGCTTACGAAGACGCCCGGGAGAAGGCGCGCGCTTTCCTCCATGCCGCGGCGCCGCGCGAGATCGTGTTCGTGCGCGGCACGACCGAGGCGATCAACCTCGTCGCATCGAGCTTCGGTCGAAAGGAGCTGCGGGCGGGCGACGAAGTGCTCATCACGGCGATGGAGCACCACTCGAACATCGTCCCCTGGCAGCTGATCTGCGCCGAGCGCGGCGCGGTGTTGCGTGTCGCGCCCATGAACAAGCGCGGTGAGCTCTTAATGGACGAGTTCGCCCGTCTCCTCAGCCCCAAAACGAAGCTCGTGGCTGTGGCGCACGTCTCGAACTCGCTCGGCACGATCAACCCGGTCGCCGAGATCGTGCGGCTGGCGCACGAGCGGGGCGCGGCGGTGCTGGTGGACGGCGCCCAGGCAGCGCCGCATGGACCCGTCGACGTGCGCGCGCTGGGCGTCGATTTCTACACGGTGTCGGGACACAAGATGTTCGGACCGACGGGCATCGGGCTGCTGTACGGCACGGCCGAGCGGCTCGACGCGCTGCCCCCCTATCAGGGCGGCGGCGACATGATCAAGACCGTGACGTTCGCGAAGACGACGTATGCCGAGCCGCCGGCGAAATTCGAGGCCGGCACGCCGAACATCGCGGGCGCCGTCGGCCTCGGTGCCGCGATCGACTACCTGCGCGGGCTCGACTGGGACGCCGTCCAGGCGCACGAGCGCGATCTCCTGTCGTATGCGACGGCGCGGCTCGGTGCCCTGCCCGAGGTGACGCTCGTCGGAACGGCGGCGCACAAGGCGAGCGTCGTGTCGTTCACGGTCCAGGGGGTGCATGCGCACGACGTAGGCACGATCGTGGATCAGGAAGGCGTGGCGATCCGCACCGGCCACCATTGTACGCAGCCGGTGATGGATTTCTTCGCGGTGCCCGCGACCGCTCGTGCGTCGTTCGCCTTCTACAATACCCGCGCCGACGTCGACACTCTGGTGAGCGCCGTCCGGAAAGTGACCAAGGTGTTCGCCGGATGACGGACCTCAGCGATCTCTATCAGCAGATCATCGTCGAGCACAATCGCGCGCCCCGCAACTTCAAGAAACTGGCGCACCCGACCCGCCAGGCCGAGGGCGCCAATCCGCTGTGCGGCGACCAGATCTCGCTCGAGGTCGAGCTGGCGGGCGACCGGATCGCCGATATCGGATTCCAGGGATCGGGGTGCGCGATTTCCCAGGCTGCGGCGTCGCTCTTGACCGGCGCCGTGCAGGGGAAGTCCACGGCGGACGCTCAGGAGCTGTTTCGCCAGGTTCACGCGATGCTGACATCCCCTCCCGGGACGCCGGTGGATACCGCGAAACTCGGCAAGCTCGCGGCGCTCGCGGGCGTGCGGCAATTCCCGGTGCGGGTGAAGTGCGCCAGCCTCCCCTGGCACACCCTGCGCGCGGCGCTCGAATCCGCTGCGCAGCCGGTCTCGACCGAGTAGTTTTTCCCGCCGAAACTCGAGGTCGTCGGATCCGTTTTCTCCTGCGGGGTCTATGGCTACATCCATTCTCGTCGTCGACCGCGTCACGAAGCGGTTCTCCGGCCATACGGCCGTCGACGGTCTTTCACTCGACGTGCCCCCCGGCGTGATTTTCGGCCTGCTGGGGCCGAACGGCGCCGGCAAGACGACGACGATCCGCATGATCATGAACATCACGGTCCCCGACGAGGGCAGCGTGCGCTTGTTCAACGGCACGGGAACCGCGCGCGACTACGCGGATCGCATCGGGTTCCTCCCCGAGGAACGGGGCCTGTATCCCAAGATGCGGGTGCTCGATGTCCTGCTGTTTCTGGCCGAAATGCG
>DATFSB010000184.1:0-3432 GCA_035262825.1 Gemmatimonadales bacterium
GCACATTGTCCGCTCACTCTCGAGCCCCACCGGGGACCCGATGGCCGACCACCAACCGTACGTCTCGCCGTCCCAGACGCTCGCCGAGCTCACTCCGCGGGCGCTGATCCTGGGCGTCGTTCTGGGGCTGATTTTCGGCGCTTCGAACGTCTACCTGGCGCTCAAGATCGGTCTCACCGTGAGCGCGTCGATTCCCATCGCCGTCCTCGCGATCACGATCCTCCGTAGATTCGGCTCGACCATCCTCGAGAACAACATCGTGCAGACGACAGGCTCCGCGGCCGACTCCGTTTCGGCGGGCGTGGTCTTCACGATCCCCGCGATTCTCCTGATGGGCTACGACTTGAACATCGGCCGGGTCGCCATCCTCGCGATCGCGGGCGGATTGATGGGCATCCTGATGATGATCCCGCTGCGCCGGGCGCTGATCGTCAACGAACACGGGAAACTGCCCTACCCCGAGGGGACGGCGTGCGCCGAGGTGCTGATCGCCGGAGAGAAGGGCGGCGTGCACGCCAAGACGGTGTTCCAGGCGTTCGGTCTCGCCCTCGTCTACAAGTTCCTGATGACGGGCGTGAAGGCCTGGCAGGAATACCCCACCAAGATCCTCGGCTGGTTCCAGGGTGCGGAGGTCCGGATCGAGGCGGCGCCCGAGCTGATGGGGGTCGGCTACATCATCGGGCCCCAGATCGCCGGGTACCTGTTCGCAGGCGGCTGCTTCGCCTACCTCGTCCTCATGCCGGCGATCAAGCTGTTCGGCTCCTCGATGAACGAGGTCATGTTTCCCGCCACGAAGCTGATCCGGGACATGTCGGCCGGAGAAATCCGCGCGGCGTTCGTTTTCTACATCGGCGCCGGTGCCGTGGCGACCTCCGGGATCATCGCGCTGGTGCGCGCGCTGCCGACGATCGGCAGCGCGTTCCGCGCCGGCTTCGACGACATGCGCAAGAGCCGCGTCGGTCAGGCGATCGCCAAGCTGCGCACCGACGACGATCTCCCCATCACGGTCACGGTTTTCGGCTCGATCGCCCTCGCGCTGTTCCTGTCGTTCCTGCCGCAGATCGGCGTGAACCTGCTGGGCGGCATCCTCATCATCATCTTCGGCTTCTTCTTCACCACGGTGTCGTCGCGGATTTGCGGACAGATCGGCAGCTCGGCGAACCCGATCTCGGGGATGACGATTGCGTCACTGCTCGCCATTTCGGCGATCTTCCTGCTGCTCGGCTGGACGGCGATCGACGACCGCGTGCGCGCCATCTCGATCGCGTGCGTGATCGCGGTGGCGGTCGCGAACGGCGGCAACACGTCGCAAGACTTGAAAACCGGCTTCCTCATCGGCGCCACGCCGCGACGCCAGCAGATCGCCATTCTCATCGGCGGGATGGGCTCTGCGCTGGCCGTGGGATGGACGCTGACGCTGCTCAACCGCTCGTATCAGTACGAGGTGCCGGAAGTCCACGCCGGGTTCACGGCGCCGGCCACCGGCCGCTCGGCCGACGGCAACATCGTGATCACCGGCGACACGATGTCCGGCTTTCATGTCGGCGGCGGCGACTCGATCGATACCAAGGCCTACCCAGTCGCACGGGTGTACGTCGCGACCAGCACCGTGCTCCCCGGCAAGTACCTCATCGATCCGACGTCGCGCGAGATCCGCTACGTGGTCGACCCGGGCATCGGTGGCCGGGTGCGTGAGTACAACGGGCACAGCCTCACACGGCTCGATTCTCCCAAAGCGACGCTGATGGCGCTCATCACCGACGGGATCCTCACCCACCGCCTCCCCTGGGCGCTCGTCCTCATCGGCGTGGCGCTCGCTATCGCACTCGAAATCGCCGGGGTGCAGTCGTTGCCGGTTACCGTCGGCGTCTATCTCCCGCTCTCGACGTCTGCCGGCATGTTCGCGGGTGGAGTGATCCGCTGGCTCGTCGAGCGGCGGTTCAAGGCGCAGGAGCGCAGCCTGGCCGAGATCGAGTCGGGACCGGGGGTTCTGTTCGCGAGCGGCATGATCGCGGGCGGCGCGATCGGCGGCATCGTGATCGCCGCGATCGCCGGCAAGCTCGGCAACGCGGACAAGCTCTCCGAGGTGCTGGGAGTGGCGCAACAGCTGGGCCATTTCGCAACGGACAACTGGCCGGCCCTGCTGCTGTTCATCGGCATGGGTATCGTCCTGTATCGCGTAGGCCTGCGCCGCCAATAGTCCCGAGGTCTCGCAACGAGCCGCTCTTGATCGGCGGCTCGAAGCCGCCGCTCGGCGCCTTCGGGAGGTTCCCTGCGCATCGTCTCCCTGCTCCCGGCCGCCACGGAAATCGTCGCCGCCCTCGGCGCGGGGAGGCAACTCGTCGGCGTTTCACACGAGTGCGACTATCCTCCCGACGTGGTGCGAAACCTGCCGCGCGTCACCCGTACCACGATCGACAACTCCCAGTCCTCCGGCGCGATCGATCGCGCGGTGCGCGCCGCGGGTGCCGCGGCCACGATGATCGATGCCGCGCTCGTCGCGGAGTTGCGCCCTGACGTAGTGATCGGGCAGACGGTGTGCGATGTCTGCGCGGTGGGCGGCGACGCGCTGGCACGCGCCCTCGCCGATGTGCCACAGCCGCACCGCGTCGTCCACCTGCACGCGCACACCCTCGAGGGTGTTCTAGCCGACATGCTGGCCGCGGGCGACGCCATCGATCTGCGCGACGAAGCCGACGAGCTCGTCGCCGGCCTGCGCTACCGCCTGCATCGCGTGCGTGCTGGTCATGCGTCACATCCCGGTCCCCACCCGCCGCGCATTCTCGTGGTCGAATGGCTGGACCCCCCCTATGTCGCCGGGCACTGGGTACCGGAATTGATTGCGATCGCGGGCGGGCAGGACGTCGGCAACACGCCGGGCGCCCGTTCGGTCACGCGCACCTGGGCGGAGCTGGCCGCGCTCGAGCCGCAGCGTGTGGTCGTGGCGTTGTGCGGATTCGATGTCACGCGCGCGCGGCGCGAAACGCGGGCGGTCACGGATAGTGACGCGCAGCGGCTGTTTGCCCGGGGTGTCGTATTCCTGGACGGGAACGCCTATACTTCGCGGCCCGGACCGCGGCTGGTGGATGCCGCCGAGCAGTTGGCGTTGATGATCGGTTGAGGGTTCTCATCTAGCGTTCGAGGAGCCGTGCTGAACAGCCTGTCGTCGGCCCTGTTGATATCGCTGCTGCAGCAACCCGGCGCGCTCATGCCAGCGTCGATCGCACCACGTCCGGCGACTCCCGAGCGGGCGCCGCTGCGTCTGTATGCCGTCGGCGATCTGAACCTCGGCCGCTCCGTCACCTGGGATTACCTGCTCAAGGGCGACACCCTGTATCCGTTCCAGGCGTTGCGCGACACGCTCGCAGCGGCCGACATCACATTCGGCAACCTCGAGAGCCCGATCGCCGAGGCGGGACACGCCTACGAAAA
>DATFSB010000185.1:0-3179 GCA_035262825.1 Gemmatimonadales bacterium
ACGTCGTCCGCCGGCAGCCCACGGCACGCCACCTGATACGCCGTGGTCGACAGGTCGAACCGGTCCGCGAGCACCACCTGGCCGGCGTCGAGCGCCGGCGGGATCACCCGCTCCACCAGGTCCGCCCGGGCGGCCAATATCAAGAATAACTCCGCCCGGGCGGTCATTTCATGTCTGGATTTCAAGGCGACCTTCCGGGCCGCCTCGGCCACGGGGGTTCCCCCCGGCTCCCGCACCGACAGCACCTGGAAGCTTTCCGCCAGGAGTCGCGCCCCGAGGGCCCGGACGAGCGTCGATTTCCCCGCCCCTTCCGGCCCCTCCAGCACGATGAACGCCCCACCCGCTGCCGTCATCCGAGGGTAATGATGGGACTCGCGGCGCCCTTCTGGATCCCCTCGTAGATGCGGGCGTTCACCTTGGCCATCAGTTTCTCGAAGTTCGCCTGAGCGACGGCCATCTGCTGATACACCGGGTTCACCTGGATGCCTTGGACCGTTTTGTCATGCCGTTCCGCCTGCTCCTGCGTGGGTTCCTTTCCGGCACGCGCCGCCTTTTCGATCTCTCCCGCGATTTTCTCCATCTCGGCGAGGAGCCGCTGGCAATCGGCATCATCACGCAGGGCGTCGCTGGCGCGCTTCAGCGCCTTGTACTCGTCGGTTTGTCCGATCAACCGGCCGAGATCCTGCGCCTTCTCTTCGATCACGACATCCTCCCGCGAGAAATCATCAGGGCGTAACGTGGGCGTCCGAACAGATCGGGTACGATCCGCACTCGCTCCCAGCCGGCGGCGTGGGCCAGGTCGCGTACCGTCGCCGCGCGCCGCTCGTCGATTTCCAGCGCCAGCAGACCTTCCGGCTCGAGTCGCTCCGCCGCGCCGGCGATCAGGGCGCGGGTCGCGTCGAGACCATCCGCCCCGCTCGACAAGGCGAGGCGCGGCTCGAATGCGCGCACCGCATGGTCGAGAGCGGTCCATTCGTCATCCGTGAGATATGGCGGATTCGACACGATGGCGCGGTAGCGGTCGTTGGCCAGCGGCTCGAGCAGATCGCCCTCGCACACCTCGACCGCGAGGCCCGTGCGCGCGACGTTGGCGCGGGCGAGCGCCGCTGCGGACGGCGACGGCTCGGTGGCGACAACCCGATCGAATTGTCCTTCCAGGGCGAGAGACAAGGCGATACACCCCGACCCCGTGCCGATATCTGCGACCCACCCGCCCCGGTGGTCCTCGGCCCACTGGAGCACCAGCTCGACGAGTCCTTCAGTTTCGGGGCGCGGGATCAGGGCACGATCGTCGATGGCGAGCGTGAGACGGCGAAATGCCATCTGCCCGGCGGCGTAAGCGAAAGGCATCCCGCTGAGGCGCCGCGACACCATGGCATCGAAGCGGCGCAGCGCATCGCCCGCGGCACGCGCCTCTCGCGCCAGCCACGCCTGCCCCGCGGGCAGCCCCGCCGCGAGCTCCCAGAACCAGCCGGCCTCGCGTTGCGGGTACGCGACGCCTTCCGCCCCCAGCAGCTCCGCCGATCGGTCGAGCACGGCGCCGACGGTTGCGATGGACGCGGCGCGGCGGGAGGCGCTCGTCTCAGTCATTCATCCGCTCCTGCTCGCCAGCCTGGCGCAAGGCCTTCAACAGATCGTCGAGCTTGCCGTCGAGCACGTCCGACAGATTGTGCGACGAAAACCCGATGCGGTGATCGGTAATGCGATTCTGGGGAAAGTTGTAGGTGCGGATCTTCGCCGACCGATCGCCCGTGCCCACCTGGGCGCGCCGCGCCCGCGCCCGCTCCGCTTCCTGCTCGGCGACCATGCGGTCGAGCAGGCGCGAGCGCAGGATCTCGAGTGCCTTGAGCTTGTTCTGCAGCTGCGACTTCTGGTCCTGGCACTGCACTACGACTCCTGTGGGGATATGCGTGACCCGGACCGCGCTGTCGGTCGTGTTCACGCTCTGCCCGCCCGGCCCGGAAGAGCGAAACACATCGACGCGCAGGTCCTTGTCTTCGATCTTGACGTCCACGTCCTCGGCTTCGGGAAGCACGGCGACGGTGGCGGCGGAGGTATGAATCCGGCCCTGCGCCTCGGTCTCGGGGACCCGCTGCACGCGGTGCACCCCCGACTCGTAGCGCAGGGTGCCGTAGGCCTGCTGCCCGCTGGCGGCGAACACCGCCTCCTTGAGGCCGCCCAGTACGCCTTCGCTCACCTGCAGCAGCTCGACTTTCAGCCCGCGCCGCTCGGCGAAGCGGGTGTACATGCGGAACAGGTCGGCGGCAAACAACGCCGCCTCGTCGCCGCCCGTGCCGGCGCGGATTTCGACGATGGCGTCGCGGTCGTCCAAGGGATCAGGGGGAACGAGCAGCTCGCCGAGCTGAGCGGTGAGGCGCGCCACGTCGGGACGCAGCCGCTCCAGGTCGTGGCGCGCCAGCTGGGACAGCTCCGGATCCGGATCGGTGACGAGCTCTTTCGCCTGGGCGAGCTCCGCCTCGAGCCGGGTGAGACGATCGTGGGTCTGGCGGATGGCGTCGAGTCGTGCGTGCTCGCGACCGAGCTGCTTCAGCTTGGCCGGATTCCGCGCGGTCTCGGGGTCGGCCAGCAGGCGGGCGACCTCCTCCGCCCGCGCGAGCGCCTGGCGGAGTCGGGCCTCCACGTCTTCAGCTCGCGGCCTTCTCCGTCCGGTACTTCTGGCGGAAGCGCTCCACGCGGCCGGCGGTATCGACGAGCTTCTGCTTGCCCGTGTAGTAGGGATGGCAACGAGCGCAGATCTCGACGTGGATCGTGGCAGTCGTCGAGCGCGTTTCGAACGTATTGCCGCAGGCGCACTGCACCGTTACCCGGCGGTAGTTGGGATGAATTCCCGGCTTCACAGCGCACATCCTTCCTGAGTGAAACGTTTCGGTATCAGCCTCGGAAATATAACAGCCACAGCGACTTGCCAGCAAGCACGTGCGGATACTGTCAGAGATCGCAGCACTTTGTCCGATCATGATGACAAACGCCGGTGGGTTCCCGCCGTTCGATCGGCGCAAGTGCATCCGTGGCAAGGAACTCGGTTCGACGAGTCGCGCGACGCGCGGTGTCGCAACCTTTTCCGCGCTGCTTGCATCTGCCTTCTGAGCGCGGCATATCACGACGCGCGTCATTTCCGCTCGATCCAGTCGCCAACCGCCAGGAGTGAATCGTGGAAC
>DATFSB010000186.1:0-3807 GCA_035262825.1 Gemmatimonadales bacterium
GCGTCGTCGCCCAGGGGCTTGGGGAGATACTCCACGATCCCGGCGCGCATCGCGTCGAGCAGCTCCTGCGACGACAGCGCGGGGCCGGTGGCGATGATGAGGCGCTGCGGACCGCCATCCATAAGGAAGCGCGCCAGCCCGATCGCCGTAGGGACATCGGCATCGAAGTCGAGGAACACGAGCTGGGGATCGGCATGCCGCAGCTGCGTGATCTGCTCTTCGCTGATCTCGCCGAACGGCACAGCGATCTCGACGGAAAACTCGAGCCCGCGACCGTCCAAGGCGAGCAGGCGGCGCAACGACTCCCGCACCGCCGCGTCCGTGGAAATCAAAGCACTACGCACGTATCCGTCTCCAGTCCGAGGCTGGTTACTTGACGAGTTTCAGAGTCTTGACGAGCGAACCCGTCACCGGCCCCTGGTCCGTGCCGGAGACGTAATACAGGAACCGGCCGACCACGGGATCCTTTTGTGTCTTCTGCGACTCGATGAACATCAGGGCGAAGTTGTTGAACTTGATCGTCGTCATGCCCGACCCGGTGATCTGTCCCGGCGCGAACAGCGCGAGCTTGACGACGCGCGGGCTGTTCATCCAGCCGCTGCCATAGGTGGAGTTTTTGACGCTCTGCGTGGACGGGTCCCAGACGGCGTTGGGATCGTCCTTGATCAGCTCGTCCACGCCCTGGGCCGTGGGCCCGACCATGTTGCCCGTCTTGATGGGGTATGACTTCCCCAGCTCAACGGTCGAGTTGTTGCAGCTGCAGATGTCGTTGCGGTACGCCGAGGCGCCGCCGCCGGTGCCCCCTTTACAGGGCACTTCGCTTGGATCGGACGGGATCTGCCACGGATAGAAGACGCCCGGGTTCGCGACGTACGGAGAATTCGGATCCTGCGCCTTGATGTTGATCTGGCGTCCGAAATCGTTGGTGGAGCCGGGCGAGCTCGAATTGCGGAACCCGCTCCCGTACCCGGTGGCCGTCGCCCCGTTCGTGCCGTCGAAGGCCTCATAGCGATCCCCGGGATTGTCGCCGAACGTCCACTGCTCGCCATTGTCCATCACGCGATTGCCGTTCTTGTCGCTGTTCGCGTCGTTCCACATGTCGGGGAGTGCGAACGGCTTGAGGCACTTGGCCGCCCCGGCCTGGATTGCCTGCGCAGCCGCGAACGCGGCGATCGGCACGGTGCGAATGCCCAGCACACGCGCGAAATACGTCCGCACGGAGTCGCGGTGCACGTACACGCCGACCTTGGCGCTGTCCTGCAACACCGTGATCGCGACGTTGGCAGAGTCGATCGGCCCGTTCTGGAACGTATTGCGCTGGGCATACTCGAGCGCCCGCTGCCGCGCCGGCGTCACCGCCGCCGCAGCGGAGTTGTCGAGAAACGCGCTCGCGCCCGCCAGCGCCGCGGCGTCCGCCGCGCGCTGCGCATCGGAGTGGGCGGTGTACATCATTCCCAGATCGATGGCCAGAGCCAGGAAGCCGAGGAGCGCGGCCATGGACAGCGCCACCAGTACCAGTGTCGCACCGCGTTCCGACCGCGCAGACCGCGCGGTCGCGTGCATCGCACCCATGGCTCCGCCTCCTGACTGCATTAGTGATTACCCGGTTGCATCGATCGATCCCACGGCCAGGTATTCGCCGGACCGGTGGGGAGCGCCGGCGCCTGGTCGGTGGCTTCCACCAGCTTCGGGGTCACCACGACGAGCAGCTCCGTCCGCCGCTGTTGCGCATCGGTCGACCGGAAAAACGTGCCCAGAATGGGGATGTCCCCGAGCAGCGGGATCTTCGTCACGTTCTTGAGCATCGTGTTGTCGAGCAGCCCGGCGATCGCCAGGTGCTGCCCGTCGCGCAGCTCGACGTCTGTTTCCGCGCGGCGCGTCAACAGGCTGGGGATCTGAAACCCGTTCAACGTCAGCGCGTTCGCGAAGTCGAGCGAAGAGACTTCGGGTGCCACGTGCAGCCGGATGCTGCCGCCTTCGGTGATCGTCGGCGTAAACCGCAGCCGGATGCCGAACTCTTTGAACACGATCGTAATCGCGCCGGACTGCGCGCCGCTCTGCACGCTGGGATAGGGGAATTCCCCACCCGCGAGGAACGACGCCTCCTGGCCCGGCAGGGTCAGCAGGTTCGGCTCGGCGAGGCTGCGGAAGTTCCCGGTGGAGCGCAGGGCGCGGATCGCCGCGGCGAATTGCGCGTTGGCGTCAGCGAGAAACAGCTTCATCAACCCATCCGACACGGTCTCCGCCGAGTCCTGCACGACGTGCGCGAAGCGGTCGGGGTTCACCGTGGACAGGATGCTGGACATCTGCTTCACCGCATCCCGGTTGACCTCGGCGAACTGGACCTGCAGCAGGATCTGCCGTCCGGGCGGCGCCTGGAGCTGATCGACGACGACCGCTCCCGTCGCCTTCGCGATGTCGACCGCCTGGCGGTCGACCGCGGGGCTGTGCACGCGACCGGTCAGCGTCACCGTATTCGAGCTCGCGGCGACGGAGATCGAGTCGAGCGGGAAGAGATTACGCAGATAGCGCTGCAGCGCGGGCGCGTCGGCCGTCACTTCGACCGAATAGACGCGGACCGCACCGGCGTTGTCCCACACGAGGAGGCTGGTCGTGCCGAGCTTCTTGCCCGTCACGAGGACTTCTTTCGGCGATACGACGTTCGCGTCCGCGACCGTGAGCTCGCCGATGGAGAAGCGCGCCACGGGTGCATCATAGACCAGCAGCGCTGACGCGCCGGCCGACATCGTGACGACCTTCTCCGCACCCGACACGACGCGTTGACCCGCCGCACGGCGCACACCGAGGGTGCCGAGCAGCACGCATGCCGCCAGGGCGACCCAACCAATGCTCCAGTTCCGTTGCACGTGTTTCCTCGCTTAGAACTTGACCAGAGTACGGACACCGCCCTTGTACGCCTCGACGACCGTCCCCACCGCTTCCGGTGTGGGAGCCCGAGGCCGAGCCGCGGCGTCCGCGCTGGCTCGTTGTCCGGGGAGCAGCGTGCGCACGGACGCCCCGGACGTCCGGACATCGGCCAGGTCGAGCGTGTTGCGGAGCGCGAGCTGGATCTTCCCTTCATTCGACGCCAGGACGAGCGTTTCGGCGTCCTTGGGCGAGACGAGCAGCGTGATGACGGAGACGGTGATCGGCTTCCCCTGCGCGTCCTGTTGCACCACCTGTCCGGCCGCCAGCACCTGCATGTTCTGCAGCACCATCTGGGTGACCGACACCTTCTGGTCGAGCTGCGGTTGCGGCGGCAGCGTGACGACGACGTCCACCCGCGTCCCGGGGAGCACGAAGCCCGCCACGCCGATCACGTCGTCCACGCGCACGCTGACGGCGCGCTGCCCGTCAGGAATCGTGACCGACAGTCCACCGCCGGCGCCCCGCGGGGCGAGACGCGTGTCGAGCAGCATCTCGTTCGCCTTCACCGAGGTGATGAGGCCGCGGCCTACCGCGTCCTGCGGCGAATGCAGGTATCCGGGGGGCACGGCCGCGCCCAGCCAATCGATCATGCGCACGTCCGCGGCGGAGAGGATCGCTCCGAGCGGGAGATCCCGCGCGGCGACCGCCACCTGGACGCGCGGCGTTTCCGCCGCCATGAGGCGGGGAGTGCGGTCGCGCAGATAGGCGAGCGCCAGATAGGCAGCGGCACCGCCGGACACCAGCGCGAGCAGCAGGATGACCCACAGTCGACGTTGCTTCACCACGACCTCCTCGACAACTCGAGTGCCGGAATCATTCGTTGCGCATCACGAACGTGGAGCGCAGCGTGATGGCGGCCTGTGCATTAGTCCAATGCAT
>DATFSB010000187.1:0-8660 GCA_035262825.1 Gemmatimonadales bacterium
GTTCCACAACGGCTTCGGATACCCGTCGTCCCCGACCGGTCCGTACACCGACTCCCACGCCTCCAGCTGATCGGCGGAGCGGCCGTGGCTGCCGAGCACCTCTTCCCACTGGCTGTATTGCCGCTCGGAGATCAGCGGCTGCCCGTCGGTGCCGCGCATGATGAAGCGCTCCGGATGGCGCCATTCGGTGGAGGGCTGCAGGAACAGCCCACCCATGCTCTGATAGACGAACGCGCTCGAGTCGTCGTAGGCATTCGCCATGTCGTAATGGCGGAAGTCGACGGGGTCAGGATACAGCGTCCACGTGCCGCCGAAGAAATCGGGATGGTACACCTGCAGCGCCAGCGATTCCCAACCACCCGTCGAGCCGCCCGTGAGCATGCGTGCATACGGCTGCGCGATGATGCGGAAGTGCGATTCGAGATAGGGAATCAGCTCTGTCATGATCGCGTCGCCGTAAGGGCCGTTGTTGGCGGAATTGACGGCGTAGGAGTCGTCGAAGAAGGGTGTCGGGTGCTGGAACGTGACGGCGATGAAGCGCGGGAAATTCGGCCCCGCCCAGGCGCGATACAGTTCGGGGCTCGTCTCGAGGTTGTAGCTTTTCATCACGTCGCGGATGTTCGCCGGCCACGGCGTCGTGTCTTCCGTGAACCCGAGCGGCGCGTCGAGCCCGAAGTGTCCCTGCTCGAAAATGACCGGGTACTTCACCGTGGGGTGGGCGTCGTAGTCCTTCGGCAACAACACCACGGCGCCAAGGAACACCGGGTGTCCCCAAAAACGGGTCAGCAGGTCGCTCTGGATGCGGACGCGCTTGACCCATTTCGTGTCGGCCGGATTCGCCCGCGGCGGTATCGTCTGCGTGAGCGACAGAGCGACCGTGAGCGCCTTGGCCGGATCGAGATGCACCTTCGCGACGCTCGAGGTGAGGTTGCCGGGCGACGTGTTGAACTGCTGCCCCTCCCACTGATCCCAATGCACCCACAGGGTGTGGCCGTCGGAGCGATGCACTTCCGTGTAGACATTCGCCAGCGCCTGCACGTAGTAGTCGCCTACCGGAACATCCTTCAGGCTTGTGAACGGGAACCCGAGCGTCGTGTCGCCGATCGTCGCCGTGTCGCCGGGCTTCAGCGACGTGACATCCACCCCGAACAAGGGGATGCCGCGCTCGAACGGATGAACGCCGATGCGCGGCTCCGGCGTCGAGTCGTGACTCAGGAAGAGGAACACCCGGCCGGTGATCGGCTCGGGATGGACGCTGGCCGGGAAGGAAATGGAAAACCGTGCCTGAGCGGGCGCGGTAGAGACGGCGGCGAGGCCGAGAGCGATGAGCAGGAGCGCGTTGCGCAGCACCGTAGCGGTTCCTTTCATCAGGAGAGCTTCGATTTCAAATGGTCGGACAAGCGCAGTACCATCGCCACCAGAGTGAGCGTGGGGTTTGCAGCACCGGCAGTCGGATACACCGACGCTCCTGCCACATACAAGTTGGCCAGGTCGTGAACCCGGCAGTTGGGGTCGACCACACCCTCGCGGGGGCTCACGTGCATCCGCGTCGTCCCCATGTGATGCCAACCACCGCTGAGGTTGCGGGGCCAGGCGCCTTCGCCGCGCACCCAGTCCAGGACCTGTACGCGCCCGGCCCCAATGCGCCCCAGCTCGCGCCCGACTACTTCGTAGATCGCCCGAAACGAGCGACGTTCCAGGTCCGTCAGCCGCCAATCGAGCATGGCGCGCGGCATGCCTAGAGCGTCTCCTTCATCGCCAAGCATGACGCGCGATCGCGGGTTGGGGGCCTGCTCCAAGCGCGTGAGGAGATGGAAGAACCGTGGCGCCTGCGCGGGGCCTGGTGACGTGGCTGGCGGCGCTCCGGGGTTGCCGCGTTCACCCCATGCCCGCAGCGAATCGAGCATCGTGGGCGTGCCCCACTCGAAGGTGCTCTTCGCCGTCTCGTCCAGACTCCCGGGCTCCAATGAGACGGTGCCGTTGAGAATTCGCCGCTCCCGCTGCACCGCGGCGCTCAACGCCATTTCGCCCCGGGCTTTGGTCGTGCCGAGCTCCAGCGCATACATCCTCATGTAGCGCGAGTGCGAGGGCGCCAGGGCCAAATGACCGCAGGGCATCTCGATGTGCTCCATGAAGAATCGACCGACGTTGTCGTACACGTTTCCGAGGCCGCCCCGGGCCCGGCGGTTGGACGCCAGCAGCAGCCGGGCGTTCTGAATACTGCAGCATGCCAACACGTACACCCGCGCGCGTGCCCGATGCTCTTTGCCGTCGAGGGTCCGGATCCTCAGGCTGTCGATCGCGCGCACGGCGTCGTTCGCCTCCAGCTCGCACACGTTGGCGTGCGTATAGAGGTGGATATTGGGAGCGTCGACGATCGCATTGCGGTAGCGCGTGCCGAAGCGTGTGGGAGGGCTGAATTGCCACATCTTCGTCCACATCACCCGCGGATCGACAGGCAGCGGGACCATCGTCGGGTCACGCCGTTGCCAGTCGGCCGCCGCGTACTCGTCTGGTCCCAGCTCGAGCAGAGATTGGGCCCGCGCGTAGAACGGATCCAACTCCCCCTGGCGCAGGGGCCAACCGCTATGACTCACCCACTCCCGCTTCTCGAAGTCGATCGGATCCAGCGTGGAGCAGAAACCCGCCCAGTGGCCGGTCGTGCCACCGAACTGATGTAATCGGGCGGCTTGCAGCGGGTAGTAGGGCAATCCGACGATCGCGCCGCGGTAGAGATCCTGCATCGCGGGTTCGTACTGGAAACCACCCCCCTCGAGCAGCAGGACCGTGCGGGACGAAGCGGCCCACTCGAGCGCCAGACTGATTCCGGCGGCACCGGCTCCCACGATACACACGTCGCCCTCGAGCAGGCTGCCGTCCGGCAGCGTGCGGGCGTCTATATGCATCGGTGGGTTCGCGTCAGGCGGGAAGGAGGGAAAACAGCGCGCACTGCCGCGCCTCGGTCAAGGAAAGCACCCAACCCCCGACCACGACCGTGCGTCCTCGGGCGAAATCGTCACGAATGCGGCGCGAGATCGACCCTCGTGAGGTCGTCGCGGACAGCAGATCGGCAGCGGGCACCATTTCACGATAGCGTCGGCCCAGTCCGCGCACCGTCTCGGGTCCCAGGAGATCGAGCAGCTCTTGCGGCGTGACTTGCGCCGGGCCCGATCCCAGGCTCACAGCGCCTGCCGTGACGCCGAACGCACTCAATTGCAGGAACCGACGCCGGTTCATAGCCGATGATATACCACGTCAGTTGACTCGCCTTCGAGAAGTATGCCTTGCCGCGGCAAATCGCGCTAACGGTTTTCACGAACTCTACCAGACTGCGTCGCGCCTCAGGCAGAGGAATAGCCGCCCGGTGATCGGCTCAGGGTTGGCCCTGCACGCGAACCGGGGTCGACCGGTCGGTCTTCGAGCCGTCACCGAGTTGTCCGTACGCGTTCCATCCCCAACAGTAGGCGACGCCGCCCGTCGTGACGCCGCAGGCGTGGCTGCTGCCCGCGGTGAGCTGCGAGTAGCCCTGACCGCCGGAGACAGCCGCTGGGACGAGGCTGATGGGACTCGTCGTGCTGCCGAGCTGGCCGACGTCGTTGGCTCCCCAACAGTACGCCGTGCCGGTGCTATCGAGTCCGCAGGTGAACGTTCCACCGGCGGCGAGCGCGGCGAACCGGACCGGGCCGGCCACCGGCGCTGGCGTAGACCGGAACGTAGTCGTGGAGTCACCCAACTGGCCCGACGAATTCTGCCCCCAGCAATACGCGAGGCTGTCAGCACCGACACCGCACGCATGCTGAAACCCAACGGTCAGTGCGACGAACTTCACGCCACCCGGTACCGGCTGCGGAAATTGCTGGGCGATGAAGCCGCAGTACGCGAGACTATCGACGCCGAGCCCGCAGAACGCCGGACCACCCTGTCCGCCAGCCAACGCGGTGAACTTGCGGGCGCCAGGCACGGCGGTCGGGCTTTGCTGCGTATCGCCCCAACAATACGCCAGGCTGTCGGTCGCCAGCAGGCAGCCCCGTTTATGCTCGGCGGCGACACCGCTGGCAAACAGCCCGCCGATGATCGGCCACGGAGCCAGGCGGTTCTCAAGGGAGCCGTTCCCGAGCTTGTTGTGGTCCCCAGCCCCCCAGCAGTAGGTGACGCCGGAAGGTGCGGTCACCGCGCAGCTGAACCCGTCACCGGTGGCCAGAGCGGTGATCGCTCCCGGCTGCAGCACACCCGTCGGATAACTGAGCCCTCCTACCACCCCGCTGTCGGTGATGGTGCCGTTCCCCAGCGCTCCGGCGAGGTTCTCGCCCCAGCAGAAAACTGCTCCCGCCGCGGTCACGCCGCACGTATGCTGCGACGATTCCCCCGAGAAGAGCGAGACGAAGCTAGGGCGAGTCACGGTGATGCTCGACGGGCTCGACGTCACTCCTTCACTCGACGCCGTGACAGCTGTTTGGCCCATTCCGGCTGCTGTGGCGATGCCGATCGCGGACACAGTAGTAGTGCCCGGTGCCTGACTGTTCCAGATGATCTCTCTGTCGCTCAGGGTGTTGCCGTCCACGCCGGTGAGAACCGCCGTGTACTGGATACTGCCACCGGGGACGAGCACCGCGCTGAATGGTCGAATGTCGATCCGGGCGATCGGGACGAGCACCCGCAGGGCGGCGGTGCCGGAAACGCTGTCGCTCGTGGCGGTGATCGTCACGGGGCCGTAGCCGCGGGCGGTCGCCAGGCCGTTCGTCGAAATCACGACTTTCGATGTGTCCGAGCTGTGCCACGCGACGGAGCGATTCGAAAGAGTATCGCCGGCCGAGTCGAGCACCACAGCGCTCATCTGAAGCGTGTGGCCGACACGGATGCTGACGCTGTCCGGGGCGACCCGGATGGAAGCAACTCTGCCAGGGACGGGCGCCATAGAATCGCTACAGGCGACCAGCACGACGCAGATCGTCGCGGTTGCGATCTTCTGGTGCAGCGTTACGACACGCGTCGCGTCTTTCTCCGCATGAAGTCCATGAGGATGAACTGCCCCAGCGTCATCGTGTTCGTGAAGTACGCCTTGCCACGACAGATCGCACTCACGGTCTTCACGAACTCCACCAGGCTGCGGTCGCGGGCCAGCATGAACGTGTTGATCAGAATGCCGCCGCGGCGGCACTCCGCCACTTCCCGATAGGTCTGTTTCAGGATCTGCGGATCAAGCCCCATCGAGTTGACGTAGATCCGGCCGTCGGGGAGTGTCAGCGCCGACGGTTTGCCGTCGGTGATCATGATGATCTGGCGCATGTCCTTGCGCTGTGACAGCAGAATGCGGCGCGCGAGCTTCAAGCCTTCCGCGGTGTTCGTGTGGTACGGACCGACCTGGGCGTGCGCCAGCCGTGCGAGCGGGATTTCCTCTGCGGTATCGTGGAACAGCACAACGCGCAGGCTGTCACCCGGGAACTGGGTGCGGATCAGGTGCGTCAGGGCGAGCGCGACTTTCTTCGCCGGAGTGAAGCGGTCTTCGCCGTACAGGATCATGGAGTGCGAGCAATCAAGCATCAGCACCGTCGCCGAAGACGAGCGGTACTCCGCCTGATGCACCCGCAGATCCTCGTACTCCAGGTTGATTGGAACGCCGAGTCCCTCGCGCTCGATCGCCGAGGTGAGCGTGGCGTTCACGTCGAGATTCAGGGTGTCGCCGAACTCGTAGGGCTTGCTCGCCGCCTCGGCCTCGATCCCGGTGGCGAGGTGCTCCGTCTCGTGCGCGCCGAAGCTCGACTTCCCGATGCTGCCGAGCAGGTGCTTCAGCGTCTTGTAGCCGAGGAAGTCGATGCCCTTTTCGGTGAGTGAGAACTGCACCTGCTGTGCCGCTTCGCGCGCCATCCCGCTGGGACCGAAGAGCGGCTGCTGCCCGGAGGGCATCTTCGGCGCTTCGGCGACGTTGAGATATCCCTCGTCGATCAGGCGCTGTACGATCTTGTCGAGCAACTCGCCGAGTTGGCGCTCGAGGTCGGCGTCCTGGGCCGCGTCGCCGGTCGACTCGCCGCGCAACAACTTCAGCATGTCGGGCGTCAGCTGACCCGAATCCATCAGCGCCTGGAGAATCGCCTGGCGCAAGGCGTCCATGGAGCGGTCGGGATCGTCACCGCCGAACTCGCCCCAGAACGGGTGCGAGTAGGGACCGCCCGCGAACCCCGACTGCAGCAGGAAATCGGCGAGCTGATCGAGCAGGCCCTGGAGATTGATCGTGTCGGCCAGCTCGGGGAGGTACTTCGCGTAGGTCGTCGAGCGCATCTTCCGCAATCTCGCGGGCCTGAGCCCGTGCCGCAACGTCAGAGCACGAGTCCCGCCAGCTTGAATGCGGCCGCGGAGACGCCCGCGCCCAGCACCGTGCCCCACACGATGTCCACCACTGCAACCGAGGCGGGGAACCCCTTCGCCAGGGCGAGGTTCGTGAGGTCGTAGGTGCAGTAGCAGATGAAACCGAGCCCGGCGCCGAGCGCCGCGGCGCGCGGCAGCGAGGCCCGCTCGAGTCCCGGAAGTACGGCGAAGACCAGCAGCGCGGCGACGTACAGGAGGTAGAAGAGAATCGCGGCGCCCCAACGGGGATCGGGTCGCATCAGGTCGCCGAGCCGCGTGCGGTAAAAGTCCTTCGCGACGAGCCCGAGCCAGGCAAGGTCGATGGCGAAGAGCAGCGGCGCCGTGAGCGCGTAGAGCTTGAGAAACGCTGACGCAGTCATGTGGGCGAAGATGCTACTTTCCCGGACGTGACGGAAGCGACGCGGCACATCGGGCTGGGCGCCCTCGCCCATCGCAACTTCCGTCTCTTTTTCGTGGGTCAAGGCGTCTCCCTCATCGGTACCTGGATGCAGTCGGTGGCGCAGGGGTGGCTCGTCCTCACGCTCACCAACTCGCCGTTCTACGTCGGGCTCGTCTCGGCGCTGGGGTCGCTCGGCGTGCTGGCGTTCACGCTGTATGCCGGGATCATCGCCGATCGCGTGGACAAACGGCGCACCGTCGTCCTCACGCAAACCCTCTCGATGCTGCTGGCGTTCGCATTGGCCGCGCTGGTGCTCGCGCACCGGGTCACGGTGTGGCATGTGATGGTGCTGGCGACGCTGCTCGGCATCGTCAATGCATTCGACATCCCGACGCGGCAATCGTTCATCGTCGAGATCGTGGGCAAGGACGATCTGATGAACGCCATCGCGCTCAACTCGTCGCTGTTCAACGCGGCGCGGGTGGTGGGCCCGGCGATCGCGGGGGCGCTGATCGGCATCGTCGGCGTCGGGGTGTGTTTTCTCCTGAACGGGCTGAGCTACATCGCGGTGATCGGGGGCCTCCTGGCGATGCGGCTGCCGCCGTTCGTTGCGAAGCCGGCGGGGGTTTCCGCCTGGGGCGGGTTCCGTGAAATCCTCGGCTTCCTGAGAGCCGAGCGGCGGGTCAACACATTGGTGGTGCTCACCGCGGTGCTCAGCATCTTCGGGTTTCCCTTTCTCGTGATGATGCCGGTGTTCGCGCGCGATGTGCTGCACGTGCAGGCGGGGGGATATGGGGCCCTCACCGCCGCCGTGGGAGTCGGTGCGATGCTCGGCGCGCTGGCGATCGCGGTCAACAGCCGGCGGTTGACGAGCCGCGGCCGGTTGATGGTGACGGGAGGAACGTCTTTCGGGGTCCTGATAGTGCTGTTCGCGATGTCGAGGGTGTTCGCGCTGTCGCTCGGGCTGCTGGCACTCGCGGGGTGCGCCATGATCGTGAACAACGCCCTCACCAATACGATGATCCAGACAATCGTCCCCGATCATTTGCGAGGACGGCTAATGGGGTTCTATTCATTTGTGTTCGTGGGACTGTCGCCGCTCGGCGCGTTTCAGGCAGGGGCCTTCGCGGAACGATTCGGCGCGCCGTGGGCGGTAGGAGTCGGGGGACTGGTGTGCGCGGCGGCGATCCTGTTCGCCGCGTGGCGCGTCCCGGAGCTCGTGCGATCGTAAAACCTTCTATTGGAGCACACACCCATGTGGCGTTACCCGGCCGTCCTCGTCGCGCTCAGCGTCGCCGCTTCCACTCCCGGTCACCGCAGCGTTGCGCCGAAAGACGCGCTGCAGGGGCGGTGGGATATCGCGATCCACACGCCAAATGGCGACCGGCCGTCGTGGCTCGAGATCTGGGCGTCAGGGCGTGACGCGCTCGTAGGACGGTTGACCGGCATCTCGGGCAGTGCGCGTCCGATCGGGCGGATCGACGTGAGCGGGGACTCGCTGCGGTTTGCCATCCCGCACCAGTGGGAGGCGGGAGATGGAGATCTCGCTGTCACCGGGAAGATCGACGGGGACAAGCTCAGCGGGAGCATGACGTTTCCCGACGGGAGTACAGCCGACTGGAGCGCCGATCGGGCGCCGTCGCTGCATCGCGACAAGTCGCCGGTGTGGGGGGCGCCGATCCGGCTGGTGCACCTCAACGATTTCGGTGGCTGGAAGGCGGTCGGAGGCGCGGCAAACGCGACAAACCAGTGGGTGGTCAAGGGCGGCGTTCTGCAAAGCCCGCATCCAGGGATGAATGTGATGACCGAGCGGACGTTTGGGGATTTCAAGTTGCACATCGAGTTTCGCTACCCCAAGGGGAGCAATAGCGGCGTCTACTTGCGGGGGCGTTACGAAGTGCAGATCCAGGACGACCGC
>DATFSB010000188.1:0-5733 GCA_035262825.1 Gemmatimonadales bacterium
ATGTCGCCGACGGTGCGCCGGGCATCCGGTCGATCGACGAGGAGCTCAACGAGACGGTCGTCCTCCAGGATGGCCACGCGTGTCTCGCGTGGACTGCCGCTGATCAATATTTCGCGCTTCAAAGCAAGAACCCTCGATCCCGGGCGGCCAACAGCCCCGCGGGATCCTGATAGTGTGCCAGCAATCGCTTGTATCTGAGGAAGTCTCTGAACGGCGGGCCGGCCGACCGGATTCGGTGCCACGCGCATCCGCAGTAAAGGCGGCAAGCGGTGACAACGATGTTAGCATCCGGTACATGTGGTAAATATAAGTCGTCTTGTGACTTAGGTCAATGATTCATTATGTTGTGCCGTATCCCCTTGAAGAAACTCGTGATGCTGCTCGTGCCCGCGATCCTGCAAGTCCCTGCGGCGGCTGCCCAGCGCCTGCGCTACCCCGAAACCAAACGGGGGGCGCAGGTCGACGATTATCACGGCACGCCGGTCGCCGATCCCTACCGCTGGCTCGAGGATGTCGACGCCCCCGATACCCGGGCGTGGGTCGAGACCCAGAACGCCGTGACGTTCGCCTATCTGGCGGGCGTCCCGGAGCGTGAGGCGATCCGGCGCCGGCTCACGGCGGTGTGGGACTATCCGCGTTTCGGCACGCCCTTCAAGAAGCACGGGGAATACTTCTTCTACAAGAACGACGGACTGCAGAACCAGGCGGTGTTGTATCACCAGTCGAGTCGCGGCGCGGCACCGCGCGTCCTGCTCGATCCCAACGGCCTCTCTCCCGACGGCACGATCGCCGTGTCGACGGTCGCGGTATCCGAAGACGCGCGCCATCTGGCGTACGCGACCGCGGTGAGCGGCTCCGATTGGAACGAGATTCGGGTGCGGGATATCGCGACGGGACGAGACCTCGACGACCACATTCGCTGGGTCAAGTTCTCCGAGATCAGCTGGTCGCACGATCAGGCGGGATTTTTTTACAGCCGCTATCCGGCGCCGGAGAACGACAATCCGCTGCTCGCGGTGAACCGGTTTCACCGGCTCTACTATCACCGGCTCGGCACCGACCAGTCGGCCGACCATCTCATTTATCAGCGGCTCGACCATCCCGACTGGGGAATGACGGGGCACGTCACCGAAGACGGGCGCTATCTCGTCATCAGCCTGTGGCTCGGGACCGACCGCCGCAACCGAGTGTACGTCGCCGACCTGCTGGACCCGCTGCACCCCGCGCTCACGGCCGCACCGCTCCAGCTGCTCGACGATTTCGATGCGCATTACAGCTTCGTCGCCAACGACGGCACGCTGTTCTATTTCCGCACCGACCTCGATGCGCCGCGGGGCCGCGTGATCGCGATCGACCTGCGCCATCCGGAGCGGGCTGCGTGGCGGGGAGTCATTCCCGAATGCGCGGACGTCATGGAGAGCGTCGTGCTGGTGCACGGCGGCTTCGTCGCGACCTACCTCCACGACGCGCATTCTCGTATCGCCTTGTTTCGACTGGATGGTCAGGCTGCCGGGGAGATCCCGTTGCCGTCCCTCGGCACCGCTGCGGAGCTCTCGGTTGAGTCCGCGCAGGACAGCGAGATGTTCTTTGCGTTCACGTCGTACCTCGCTCCTACGACGATCTTCCGGCACGAGTTTCAATCGGGCCGGACGGAAGTCTTTCAAGCCCCGCGCCTCGATTTCGACGCCGGCCGCTACGTGACCGAACAGGTGTTCTACACGAGTAAGGACGGTACCCGCATCCCGATGTTCATCACGCACCGGCGCGATCTGGTGCGCGACGGGTCGAACCCCACCTACCTCTACGGGTACGGGGGGTTCGATATCAATCTCACGCCCGCCTTTTCCCCGGGCGTGCTGGTGTGGCTCGAGATGGGAGGGGTGTTCGCCGTGCCGAACCTGCGCGGCGGCGGGGAGTATGGTGAGGCATGGCACGAAGCGGGGATGCACGAGAAGAAGCAGAATGTGTTCGACGATTTCATCGCCGCGGCGGAGTACCTCACCCGCGAGCGCTACACGCGGGCGCCGAAGCTCGCGATCGGCGGCGGCTCGAACGGCGGGCTGCTCGTCGGAGCGGTGATGACGCAACGGCCGGAGCTGTTCGGCGCCGTCCTGCCGGCGGTCGGCGTGATGGACATGCTGCGGTTTCACCAATTCACAATCGGGTGGGCATGGGTCAGCGAGTACGGCTCCGCTGACAGCGCAGACCAATTCCCCTATCTCTATGCTTATTCGCCGCTGCACCGGCTGCGCCCCGGCACAGCGTACCCGGCCACGCTGGTGACGACGGCGGATCATGACGATCGCGTCGTGCCGGGGCATTCGTTCAAGTTCATCGCGGCGTTGCAGGCGGCCCAGGCCGGGGACCACCCCGTCCTGATCCGCATCGAAACCAAGGCGGGTCACGGCGCCGGCAAACCGACGCTGAAGCTCATCGACGAAGCGGCGGACCGCTGGGCCTTCCTGGTGCGCGCCCTCGACATCCATCCCGCTCTTCCCTAGCCCAGCCGGAGACCTTCATGGCCAAGGTTGCCTGCTCGCTCTGCGGAAACCAGGTGGAAGCCCGCACGCTGTTCTCGGGTCAGAAGCTCGAGCTGCCGCTGTTCGACCTGATCAAGAAGGATCGTCCCGACTGGACCGGGACCCGCGGAATCTGTACCAGCTGCCACGATCAATACCGGGCGAAGAAGCTGCTGTCCTACCTCGAGGCGGAGTACGACAAGATCTCGGAGATGGAAAAGGCGGTGGTGACGAAGATCGCGCGCCGCGGGCGGATCAGCCGGCTCGTCGACAAGCAGTACGAATCCCAGATGACCTTCGGCGAGCACATCGCCGACCGGGTGGCGCAGTTCGGCGGCAGCTGGACGTTCATCGGGATCTTCGGCGCGGTGCTTCTGGGATGGATGGCGGTGAACACGTGGATCCTGGTGCACCGCCCCTTCGACCCCTACCCGTTCATCCTTCTCAATCTCGTCCTCTCCACGATCGCCGCGCTGCAGGCGCCGGTGATCATGATGAGCCAGAACCGCCAGGCGGAGAAGGACCGCATGCAGGCGACGCAGGACTACCAGATCAACCTGATGGCGGAGATGGAGATTCGCGACCTGCACGACAAGCTGGACGGGCTACGCAACCGCCAGTGGCACGAGCTGTGGCACCTGCAGCAGCGCCAGATCGAGCTGCTCGAGCATCTGCACCGCGAGATCGCGCACCCCGAGGACCGGGCGGCGGATCCGGGGCCCTACAAGCCTCCAGAGCTCTAATCGACTAGTCGATCAGATCGCCGAGCAGCTGCCGGGCGATCACGATGCGCTGGATTTCGCTCGTGCCTTCGCCGATCTCGCAGATCTTCGCGTCCCGCATCATCCGCTCCACGGGATACTCCGTCGTGTAGCCGTAGCCGCCGTGGAGCTGGACCGCCTTCGTCGTCGCGCGCATGGCGAGCTCGGAGGCGTATAGCTTCGCCATTGCCGCCTCTTTCTTGTACGGCTCACCGTGCTGCTTCAGCCAGGCGGCGTGGAACACGAGGTGTCTGGCCGCCTCGACCTCCGTCGCCATGTCGGCGAGGGCGAAGTGCACGCCCTGGAAGCTCGCGATCGGCCGGCCGAACTGCCTGCGCTGCGACGTATAGGCGAGGCACTCCTCGAGCGCCCCCTCCGCGATCCCCAGCGCCAGCGCGGCGATCCCGATGCGTCCGCCGTCCAGCGTGTGCAGCATCTGGCGGAAGCCGTTGCCGCGCGGGCCCAGCATATTCTCCTTCGGGACAACGGCATCCTCGAACACCAGCTCGCGCGTATCTGAGGCACGCCACCCGAGCTTGTCCTCCTTCTTTGCCGCTTTGACGCCGGGGGTCTTGGGGAGGTCGGCGGCGTGGCCGATCCCGACCCGCTTCGCGTCCGCGAGATCGGTCGTGTCCTTGGTGACGATGAAGGACGAGATGCCGCGCGTCTTGCCGGCGCCCTGGTCGGTCCGGGCCGTCACCACGAAGATCTCCCCGACGCCGGCATGCGTGATGAAGATCTTGGATCCGTTCAGGACGAAGTGATCGCCCTTCTCCACCGCGGTGGTTTTCGTTCCACCGGCATCTGAGCCAGCCCCGGGCTCCGTCAGCCCGAAGCCGCCGAGCACCTTCCCCTGCGCGAGGAGTGGAACGAAACGCTGCTTTTGGTCGGGGGTGCCGAAATCCATGATCGGCGACGTGCCGAGCGTCGTGTGCGCACTGACCGTGATGGCGTGGCTGGCGTCGATCTTGGCCAGCTCGTGGATCACAATCATGTAGGACAGGTAGTCCATCCCCGCCCCACCGAGCTCCTCGGGCCATGGGATGCCGAACAGCCCGAGCTCGGCCATCCGCTTGACGTTGTCCCACGGGAACGAGGAGTCGAGGTCGTGCTGGCGCGCGCTCGGTTTGACGACGGTACGAGCGAAGTCGCGCACCATGTCGCGGACCTGGAGGTTCTCTTCGGAGAAGTAAAAGGCGTCGTGCATGTCGGAAAATATACCTGACTCTTTCCTCATTCTGGCCAAGAGCTTGTTAGGTGTTGGTCCAATGTTGATAGACTGGAGTCCGGTCTTGCTCGTTTGCCCTCACATCTCCATGACCCCTTCTACTCACTAACCCCGGGGCATGCCCCGGGGTTAATCCACTTGTGGAATGGCCCGATTGGCTTCAACCGCACACGTCACACCCCGCACACTTCCCCAGCCGCTCCCCGAAATGCTCCAGCAGCTGCCGCCGCCGGCAGCGCCGCCGTTCCACGTACTGGCGCATCTCCGGCGTCAGGTCGCCCCAGCGCAGATCCTCACGCCGCCACAACACCAGACAGAGCGACGCCCGGCCGTCGCGTCCCGCGCGACCCGCCTCCTGATAGTAGGCCTCGAGCGTGCGCGGCGGCCCCCAGTGCAACACGAGGCGCACATCGGGCTTGTCGATCCCCATGCCGAACGCGCTCGTCGCGACGATGACCGGCGCGCGGTCGTGCAGGAACGCGCCCAGCACCGGCCGGCGCACATCGGCGTCGAGCCCGGCATGA
Source organism: Gemmatimonadales bacterium (assembly GCA_035262825.1). Taxonomy (GTDB): domain Bacteria; phylum Gemmatimonadota; class Gemmatimonadetes; order Gemmatimonadales; family GWC2-71-9; genus DASTHG01. The sequence goes on from DATFSB010000188.1 coordinate 5,033, forward strand.
TAAGGCGCGGCGCGAATGCCGCGGAAGCGCAGCGCCCGCGCGATCAGCTCCGTAATGCGGCGCGTGGGCGCATAGACGATGACCTGCCCGCGCGCCCGCTCGATCTCCTCCACCACCTGTGCGAAGCGCACGCGATCGTCCCGCACGCGCGCGACGGCGAAGCGCAAGTTGGGACGGTCGAACGAAGCGGTGACGACGCTGGCCCGTGGGATCCGCAGCACGTCGAGGATTTCCGCCTGGGCGCTCGGAGTCGCGCTGCCGGTGAGCGCCAGGGTTTGCGGCTCGCGCAGGTGGTACCGAAATTCGCCGAGGCGGCGGTAGACGGGACGGAACGCGTTACCCCATTCCACGATGCAGTGGGCCTCGTCGATCGCGAGCAGCGGCACGTCGACGCCCGCATCGCGGATCAGCCGGCACAACGACGCCAGTCGCTCCGGGGCGCAATACAGCAGCCGCGCGGCGCCGCCTAAGGCGAGGTCGAGAATCGCCCGCTGGTCTGCTTTCGAGAGCGTGCTGTTGAGATAGGCGGCGGGGATATTGCGGCGTCGCAGGCTCGCAACCTGGTCCTGCATCAGCGAAATGAGCGGCGAGACGACGATCGTGAGCCCACCCGCGAGCAGTGCCGGGACTTGATAGCAGAGCGACTTCCCCGCCCCGGTCGGCAGCACGGCGAGGACGTGGCGCCCCGCGAGCAGCGGCTG
>DATFSB010000189.1:0-11193 GCA_035262825.1 Gemmatimonadales bacterium
AGGTCTTGCTTTCGGAGCCCCGAATAGTTTTGAATGTTGAGGCTCTCGGCCATCGCGTGCAGTTCGGCGACGGACTTCTTCTTCAGCTCGGCGATATCCACGTGTGGGAAAACTCCGTTGGGCTAACGGCGGGGAAACGGACCCGTGGCAGGGTGGTGAGCGCGTTGATCGATGGTGGAAGCGTTTAGAGTTGTACCGGGCGTGCAGCCGCTATCATAGGGATACCCGTGCCTTCTAGTCAAGATCACCCGATCCCGGAGGCGCTGGCGCCGTTTGTCGTGGCGTGGCGCACCGCCACCCTGCGCGACCGGGAAGTCATTGATGTGCTTGTACATCCGGCACACACCCAACCCTCCCCGCAGCTTGCCGAAGCGCTCGCGGCGTGGCGCGGCCGATACTACTGGTCCGATGAGCCGGGCGGTCGTTGGCTCGTGCTGACGCGTCAGACCGCTGCGCATCCGGAGCGCTGGGTACTGCACCTCACCCTCCTGCTGCTCACCGTCCTCTCGACGACGATCGCCGGCGCGGTGTTTCGCGGAACGATCAGCGTGGACGACTCCTGGGGATTGCTGCGGGGCCACGTCCGGTTCGCTGGGTCGCCGGTCGCGTCGCTCCTTCCGGGACTGGCCTTCTCGCTGCCGCTCGTCGCCATCCTGCTCGCCCACGAGCTGGGACACTACTTCACGGCCCGGTACTATCTGCTCGACACCTCGCCGCCCTATTTCCTGCCGGTGCCGCTGTGGCCGTCGTTCATCGGGACAATGGGGGCGTTCATCCGGTTGCGGACGCTGCTGTCCGATCGCCGTCAACTGTTCGATGTCGGCGTCGCGGGTCCGATCGCCGGGTTCGTGGTCGCCCTGCCGGTCCTGATCATCGGTCTGCAGCTCTCCCACGCCCTCCCGCCGCTCGGGGGAACGCATGAGATGAGTCTGCCGCTCGGTGCCGGCCGTCTGGTCGTCGGGGATTCACCGGTCACGCTGTTTGCCCGTCTCGCGGCGCATCAGGCGCTGGGGCGGGTGTCGCTGCACCCGATGGCGTTCGCTGGTGTCGTGGGGATGTTCGTCACGATGCTGAACCTCATGCCTATGGCGCAGCTCGACGGCGGACACATCCTGTACGCCGCCGTGCCTCGTTGGCACCGCCGTGTCGCGTCGCTTTTCTGGCTGGCGATTCTCGTGTTGGGGCGCTGGTGGCTCGGCTGGCTGCTGTGGGCGGGGCTGGTGCTCGTGATGTCGCGCGGCCGTCTCGACCATCCGACGGTGCTGGATGCCTACCGTCCGCTGCCGCGCTCCCGCCGCGTTCCCGCGTGGGCGGCGCTCGCTCTGTTTGTGCTCACCTTCGCGCCGGTCCCGTTCAATTTCCAGGACAATGGCGTCGGGGATCAGGTCTCCGCCGTGGCGGCCTGTAACGCCAGGCCGGATTCAGGACCCCGAACATATTGCGTAACCCCCTCCCCCCTATAATCTTTCCCCAAACCAGCCCACGGCTCGACATGTCTGCACAGCCGGCACGTCAAGCGGCTCAGGCGCCACACGAAGCAGTCGTTCACGATCTCCCCGCCATTCGATTCGAAGGACAAAGTGTCCTCGTTCGGCTCGCCCTGCGGCATGCCGAAGACGGGGCGTGGCGGGGGCGTATTCTGTTCGGGGCCGAAGAGACCGAGCACGAGCGCGCCACGGCGGAGATCTTCTGCGCGACTTCCGAGCAGGACCTGTGGCTCTCCGTCCGCGATTTGCGAGACCACCATTTGCGTGATCTCTATCGATCTCTACTCTAGGTTGAGGAGGTTGGTCGAGGAGGCTGGAGGTTGACCCTACACCATCCTCCACCATCCTCCTCGTGAGCCGACTCCACCGCGCGCGGTACTGCCCGCCCCCCCGCTGGTGGCGATCCGCCCACCGGCACTGGGGCACCCCCAGATGGTGGTGGCCGAGGTGCCAGCGCCGGTGGTGGGACTAGGGCGTGTGGGAGCGGTTGTACCGGTACCCGTTGGCGAGATAGAGAATCAGCAGCACCGCCGTGGCCGCGCTGACCGCAAACTTCAGGGGCCGCGGAGCATCGCTGGTCGAGAGTAGCCCCTCGATCGACCCGGCGATCGTGAGCAGAAAGATCACCGCCCCCATCATCCGCATCGCGATGCGTCCATCCAGCACCAGGGCCTCGAGTCGAGGACGATCGCCCGGGGCCACGAGGGCGTGGGCCAGCCGCAGCCCCGCGCCCCCGGAAATGAAGATGGCGCTCAATTCGAGTACCCCGTGGCCGGCGATGAACGTCGTGAGGTAGAGCGCGGCGTGATCGTTCGCGAACACGCCGTAGTCCATCCCCAGCTGCAGGCCATTGAACACCAGCGCCCACACCGTGAGCAGCCCGAACAGCATGCCCCCGGCGAACGCCATGATGCAGACGCGGATGTTGTTGCTGATGATCGCCGCCGCGATCACGGGCCGGACACCGCTCTCCGCGCGCGCATAGCCTTCGCCGCGCGCCTCCCGCTCGGCTGCCTGCTCGGCCCGGCTGACCATTTCCGGGTTCACGATCTCCTCGGCGAGGCGCGGCCGCTCGCGCAGCATCGCAAATCCGATCGCGGCGGGAACCATCACCAGCAGGAACGCCGTAAGGACATAGCGCCGGGACTGGACCACCGCGGCGGGAAAGTCGAGCATGAGCGAGCGGAAGAACGGGGGCCGGTGTGTGGCGCGGGCCTGATACAGCACCGTGTGCCCCGCGCCCACCAGCCGCTCGAGATACGCCACGACCTGGGGATCCACGCCGTACGTCCGGGCACGCGCCAGATCCGCGGCGACCTCCCGGTAGCGGGCGGCAAACCCGGGGATCTCCCGCGCCGGGAGCTTGGCGAGACCGCCTCGCTCCAATCGTTCGGCTGCGACGCGAAACTCCTCCCAGCTGTCCCGTTTGCGGGCGACGAATCGCTCCGCCGTGACGGTGGTACGCCCCGCCCCCGCCGTGGCGCGCGTGCCGAAGCGGCCGCGGCGTTTCTCCTGCTCGGAGGCGAACACCGCGACGAGGTAGGTCATCGCGTCCGTCGTGCGACGCGTGACGCGCCCTTCGAGACGCCGCGCCAGGTCCGAGGCCATTCGGTCCCGGACGGCTGGGAGCAGCTGGTCGGCACGTGCCAGGAAACGGTCGAGCAGGTTGAACTCCTGCTCCGTCAGCTCCGGGGGACCGAGCTCGAGCGACTCGGTCGGGGTCGCCGCCGGCATCGCGGCATGGGCGAGACCCCAGGACGCCACCCGATCGCGCACCACGATAGTTCCCGCGGCGAGATCGCCGAGACGCTTGTTGGCCGAATGGAAGAAGACGAACGTGGCACCCGGCAGGGGCCCAAGCGGGACGACGAAATCGACGATGCGGATGAGATTCCGCACGGTGGCGGCGTTCGCCGAGATCGGGCGCCCGGTATCCTGCACGACGCGGATTCCCACCGCACGCTTGCCAGGGGTGCGGCCGTCCCACAGCGCCTCAAACAAAGCGAAATAGAGGAAAAACCCGAGGCCGAAGAACAGCAAAACGATGGCGGTGCCCCAGCCCCAGTTATCGGAAATGCTAGCAGCGGAGAAGAGGATCACCACGAACAGGTTGATCCCAACGAGCAGCAACAAGTCGATGACGGCGGCCGCGGTACGGGTCCCCAGACCGGCCAGCTCGAAGGACAGCAGGACGTGCTCGGGCGTCTCCACCCCAAGCTGCTGTCGGAGGTCGAAGGGCTGCCGCGGGGCTCGCGCGGGATGGAGCACGTCCTATCTTACCGCCATCCCCTGCTCGAGGGCGAGCCTGCATGGCCGACCTGCGGCCGATGGAATTCGGTGAGATCCTGGATGGCTCACTACAGCTGTTCCGCCGTCATTTCGGACTGTTTCTGAAACTCAGTCTCGCGGTGATGTGGTTGCCGCTCGCGTTCAGCCTCTACTTCCGCTCCCGCTTCCTGGGATTCGGGACGATGAACCCACAGGAAACCGCGGCGGTGTTGCAGAGCGAAATCGTGCCGCTGGCTCTGCTGGGGCTGGTCTGGGCGGTGTTGTACGGGGCCGGGATGTTGATGCTGACCGCCGGATCGATCCGCGTGATCTCCGACTCCTACCTGGGACGGGAGCCGGAGTTTGGCGAATCGATGCGATTCGGCATCAGCAAGATCGTGCCGCTCTTCCTGGTTGCGCTGGGAAAGGGGCTGTTGCTGGTTCTCCTCTACATCCTCTGCGCCGGGGTCATCCTCCTCACCGCCGCGGCGGGCGGCATGGCGTTCCTGCTCGTGTTCATCGAAGTGATCGCAGCGATCTGGCTCGTCATCTACGTGGCCTCCGGCTACGGGGTCACGACTCCGATCGTCGTCCTGGAATCGCTGAACTCCAATCTGGACGCGTTCGGGCGGTCCTGGGCGCTGACCAAGGGGATGCGGGGGCGCCTCTTCGGCCTCGTCTTCGTCGCCTACCTGCTCGCCAGTCTGCTGCCGTCGCTGGTGCTCTCCGCGGTTGGCGCGCTCGTCGGGGAGTTGGCTCCCGTCGCGGTGTTCGCCTGGACGGTGCTTGCCGCGGCGTTGCCGGTGGTGTTGACGCCGATCGTCCCGTGCGTGCTGACGCTCGCCTATTATGATCTGCGCGTCCGTCACGAGGGCTTCGATCTCCAGCTGTTGAGCGAGCAGCTGGGAAGCGTCTAGCCCCGGGTGGTTTTGCTGCGAGCCCTGCAGGGGGTTCCTGCCGACTCCGTCCGCCGCGCCGTACGGGAAGTGTTCGCGCGCTCCGAATACCAGTGGGCGCCGGGGGATCAGCCGCTCCATTGGTTTCGCGACTGGTGGCAGCAGTTCGTCGCGTGGATGAATCGCTTCACGACGACCCATCCGATCGCGGCGTGGTTCGTCTTCTGGGGATCGTTGGTCGTCCTCCTCGCGCTGCTCGTCCACCTCGGTTTCACCGTGTGGCGAATCTATCGGGTCACCGTGCGGCAGCCGATTCCCGTCATCCCAGGCGCGCTCGCCGCCCCACTCGATGCCCGCGCCCACCTGGAGCGCGCCGACGCGCTGGCCCGCGCGGGCCGGTTCACCGAAGCCCTGGCACACCGCTTCGCGGCGATGCTGCTCGAGCTCGACCACGCCGACGCGTTGTCGTTCCACCCATCGAAGACGCCGGCCGAATACGTCCGCGAGGCGCGAGTGTCGAGCGAGCAGCGCAGCGCGCTCGCCGGTCTCGTCGCCCGCTTATACCAGCATGTCTTCGGCATGGCGCCGTGCGACGAGCAGTGTTACCGCGATTTCGGGATCACGGCCGGGAGCGTCGTGCGCCATGTCGTATCGAACTGAGATCGGTCTCGTCCTGCTCCTTGCCGTCGCGATGACGATCGCCCTCGTCGCCGGGACCGGGGAGCGACGCGCCACGACGTCGCGCTGGGAGCCGGTCTCGACGTATCGCACCGGTCCGATGGGGGGACGCGCGCCCTATGACGTGCTCGTGCGGCTCGGCGTGCCGGTGGAGCGGCGCCGCGCGCCGCTGTTCGACCTCGCCCGCGAAGAGCGAGGCCGCCCCGCCGTCCTCGCCGTGGTGGAGCCGGATGATTGGCTCGTACCCGCTGAGCGCGAGGCGGTGGCTCACTACGTGAGCGCGGGAGGCGTCGTGTTCGCGGCCGGCGATGCCGGCGGGCTCACGGAATGCTTCGGCTGGCGCACCGCGGAGTCGGACTCGTCGGAGACCGGGGACAGCGTCGCGGTGGTGCCGCCACCGAGCGTGGAGCGGCTGCCGCGCGTCGCCTGGGTGCTGCAACCGCGCGGCCGCGCGGACACGCTCGAAAATGAGCTGAAGCGGGACGCCGAGCGCTCCAAAGGGGGCCTCCGGCGCCTGCTCAAACAGGACGAGGCCTGCCGGTCGGCGGTGCGGGCCGGTGTGGACACGGTGCTGACCACGTCGCGTGACGCACCCGTCATCATCCGGCTGCGGTTTGAAGGTGGGGGATCGGTCGTTCTGGTCGCGGACGACGCCTACCTGCGCAATGCCGCCTGGCGCACCAGTGATGTGGCCACGCTGCTCGTGCCATTGCTCCTGCCCCCACCCGGCACGCGCGGGCACGTGACCTGGGACGAGTACCATCACGGCTACGGCCAGGGCACGTCGCTCAGCGGTGCGATCGCGGACTGGTTGGCCCACGCGCCGGCCGGGTGGTTGATGCTGCAGCTCGTCGTCATCGGGCTGGTGTGGCTCGCGGTGACGGCGGTGCGATTCGGTCCACCGCGGCCGGTGCTGGATCGGCGCCGCCGCTCGCCGCTCGAGCACGTGGAGGCGCTCGCGGCGGGCCTCGAAGGGGCCGCCGGCGCCGACACCGCAGTGCTGTTGATGATCAGCGGGCTGCGACGCCGCCTGTCGCGCACCGGCCAGATGGTCCAGGGAGACCTGGGACAGTGGCTGCGGACGCTGGAGCTGGTCTTGCCGGGGGCGCGCGGGCGGGCCGCCGCGCGCCGGTTGCAGGATACGCTGGCCAAACCCGGTGGCCCCGAGCGCGTGCTCGCGGCCGCCCAAGCAGTGGAGGATGTGTGGCAGGCATTGCACCCGCAGGGGAAGGCCGCCGACTTTTCGACGCGCTGAACACCGTCGTTCTGGGCCAGGACGCCGCGACGCGTGAGGTCGTCGTCGCGTTGCTGGCCCGGGGGCATGTGCTGCTCGAGGGCGTCCCCGGCACCGCCAAGACGCTGCTGGCGCGCACGCTGGCGCTCGCCCTCGAGGTGCGGTTTCAGCGCATCCAGTTCACTCCGGATCTGATGCCGGCCGACATCACCGGCATCTCCCTGCTCACCGGCGGCACACAGGAGTTCATCTTCCGCCCCGGTCCGATTTTCGCCGATCTGGTGCTCGCCGACGAAATCAATCGCGCACCGGCCAAGACGCAGGCCGCGCTGCTCGAAGCGATGCAGGAACGCACCGTGACGGTGGACGGCGTGAGCCACACCCTCTCTCCGGTATTCACGGTGTTCGCGACGCAGAATCCGGTGGAGTTCGAGGGGACCTACCCCCTGCCCGAGGCCGAGCTCGACCGCTTCATGATGAAGGTGATGTTCGGGTATCCGCCGGCGCTGGTGGAGCAGGGGATTCTGACGCGCTACGTCCAGGGATTCGAGGCCGATCGCCCCGCGACTTACGGGATCTCCCAGGTGACGGATGCGGCGGGACTCGAAGCGCTGCGCGCCGCGGTCGAGCGGGTGCGCGTCGAGTCGAAAATCACTGCCTATATCACGGCGATCGTGCGCGCCACGCGCGAGGCTGCCTCCATGACACTCGGCGCGAGCCCCCGGGCCGCGGTCTCGCTGCTCAAGGCCGCCCGGGCGGCCGCCAGCCTCGATGGGCGCGATTACGTCGTCCCGGACGACGTGAAATCGCTCGCCCCCGCGGTGTTGCGGCACCGCGTGAACGTCGCCCCCGAGCTGGAGCTCGAGGGGGTGACCGCCGACGCGGCGCTCAAGGCGATCCTCGACAAGACCGAGGTGCCGACCGCGTGATTCTGCCCACGCGGTCGTTCCTCTGGATCGCCGCGGCCCTGGCGCTCATCGCGCTGGCGGGGCTGCGCGTGACCTGGGGGCTCGACCTGATGCTCCTCGCGGACGCCCTGCTGCTCGCGCTCACTCTCACCGACGCGCTGCTCGCGCCCACCGTAGGTCGAGTCAGCGATGTTTACGTCCAGCGAGATGCTCCACCGGCTTTTTCACTGGGCCATGAAGCCCGCGTCACCTACCGCTGGCACAACCAGGCCCGTCGGCGTGCGCGGCTGCGCGTGCGCGAGCTGCGCCCGGAGATCCTCGGCGGCCTCGAGGCTGCGCGTCCCGTGCGCGTGCCGGCTCGTGGCGATCAGTCGGACGTGGTGCAGGTTGTTCCGGTGCGTCGCGGGCACGAGACCGCGGGGGCATTCACGATCGATTCGATCGGACCGATGGGGCTCGGGCGCGTGCGCACCAGCCTCGCCCTGCCGTGGGACGTTCGCGTGTATCCTGTGCTGACGACGCTGCGCCGGCGCGCCGCCGTGGCGCAGGCGTTGCGGCGTCGCGAGCAGGGACGCCGGCCGTTCCGGCGGCTGGGCGAGGGACGGCTGTTCGAGTCGCTGCGCGACTTCGTGCCCGGTGACGATCCCCGTCATGTCGACTGGAAGGCGTCGGCGCGGCGGCGTAAGCTGATCGTGCGGCAGTTCGAAGCCGAGCGCCGCCAGCAGGTGCTGCTCGTGCTCGACGCCGGGCGGCTGCTCACGACCGAAGTCGCCGGGTCAGCGCGCATGGACGCCGTCGTCCAGGCGGCCCTCGAGCTGGCGTATGCGGCGGCGCAGCATGACGACAACGTCGGGATCATGGTCTTCGCCGACGGCGTGAAGCATTTCGTCGCTCCCCAGCGCGGGCGCCGCGGCCTGAAGCAGGTGCTCGACGTGTTGGCCGATGTCACGCCGACGCTCGTCGAGCCCGACTACCCCGGCGCCTTCCGCTACCTCGCCGCCCGCAACCGCAAGCGCGCGCTCACTGTCGTCTTCACGGACGTGATCGACCGGCTCGCCTCCGAGGCGCTGGTCGCCAATGTGGCCTCGCTGCGCCCGCGCCATCTGCCCCTCGCGGTGACGCTGCGCAACCCCGAGCTCGATGCGGTCGCCGTGCAGCGGCCCCAGGCCGCCACCGACGCCTGGCGCAAGGCCGCCGCGGAAGAGCTGTTGCGGGCGCGCGAGGAGGCCCTGTCGCACATGCGCCGCGCCGGCGTCATGGTCCTGGATGTGGCCCCCGAACGGGCGGCCGAGTCGGTGGTCGATCGTTACCTGGAGCTGAAGCGCCGCGGTCACCTGTGAAGTAATTTTGCAGGCGGAGGTCGCTATTACCGCTACGATGACGCCGTGCATCAAATGTCACACGCCGCTGCCCGCCAACAGCCGGTTCTGCTCCGTGTGCGGAACCGACCAGACGGGCGGCGACACGCAGGCGACCGGGCCCGTCGAGGGGCTCCAGGCGCGGCTGCAGCGCATCGTCGCCGGGCAATACCGCATCGAGCGCATGCTCGGCCGCGGCGGGATGGGGATGGTTTTCCTCGCGCAGGACCTCACGCTCGAGCGCGAGGTGGCGATCAAGGTCCTGCCGCCCGATTTCTCGAGCGACCCGCAGGTCATCAAACGGTTCCAGCAGGAAGCGAAGACCGCCGCGAAGCTCGATCACCCCAACATCATCCCGATCTACCGCGTCGAAAGCGCCGAAGGCCTCAACTTCTTCGTCATGAAGTTCATCTCCGGAACGTCCCTCGAGGACGTGCTGGAGTCGCAGCAGCCGCTGTCGTACGACTACATCCAGCGCATCCTGTCCGAGGCGGCGCGCGCCCTGGGACACGCCCACTCGCGCAACGTGGTGCATCGCGACGTCAAACCGGCCAACATCATGTTCGACCACGATGGCCGCGTGATGCTCACCGATTTCGGCATTTCGAAAGCGCTGCAATCGGCCGGCGGACTCACCGGCACCGGGATGATCGTCGGTACGCCGCACTACATGGCCCCGGAGCAGGCCAAGGGCCAACCGGTCGACGGCCGCGCCGATCAATACTCACTCGGCATCGTCGGCTACCGCTTGTTGTCGGGCACGCTGCCGTTCAGCGGAGACTCGGTCCACACCATTCTCTACAAGCACATCTTCGAGCCGGCGCCAAGCGTGGCCGCGCTGCGGCCGGGGATCCCGCGCAACCTGACCGACGCGATTCAACGCGCCCTCTCCAAGGAGCCGGCGGACCGCTTCCCGTCGATGGAGGCGTTCGCGGAGGCGGTGCGCGGCGTGGCCGGGGCCGCCGACGCGACCACGCCGCTGCCAACGCCGGCCGTGGCGATTCCGCCGACCGTCCGCACCGCACGGCGGTCCCGGGTTCCGCTCGCGGCGGTCGTGGTCGTCTTCCTCGCCGTCCTCGGCCTCGCCGCGTTCCTGGGTCTGCGCGGCCGCAACGCCCCCGTGACGCCACGGCAGGGGGACACCACGACGATCGCCCAGATCGCGGAAACCAGCGCGGCGACGGCGCAGTCGACGGCCACTACCTTCGCCAAAGACATCCCGGAGACGACGGTCACGCCCCGGACTCAGGACACGACCCCGGCGGCGGCGCCCCTGCGGTCGACGCCCACCCGGGCCGAGCGGCCGGCGCCGCCTGCCGCAGCCGTCGGCGCCGACGGGTATCTCGAGATCGACTCCGATCCCACCGCCGAGCTGTTTCTCGATGGTGTCGACATGGGGCCCACACCGCTGTTCCACCACAAGCTGTCGTCCGGCCAGCACGCGCTGCGGCTGGAAGCCTCCGGCTACCAGACACAGCGCGCGGCGGTGCGCGTGGAGCCCGGCCGGACCTTCACGAAAACCTACAAGCTGAATCCGGAGTGAGTCTGTAGATTCCCCGGCAATGCACGCTTATCCGCACGGCCACCTGTTCTATCGCAAATTGACCAAGCCCTTCCCCCGCATCGTCCGGGGCGATGGGTGCTGGCTCGAAGACGAGACGGGGAAGCGCTACCTCGACGGGTCGAGCGGCGCATTCGTCGCTTCCCTGGGGCACGGCAACGCGGCGGTGGCGGCGGCGCTGCAGCAGCAGGCGGCGCAAGTGGCCTACGTCAACGGGACGATGTTCACGACCGCCCCCGCCGAGGAGCTGGCCGCGGAGCTGGCCCGCACGCTCCCCGGTGACCTGTCGCATCTCTACTTCCTCTCGAGCGGCTCCGAGGCGGTCGAGGCGGCGCTGAAGCTCGCGCGGCAATACTGGACGGAAACGGGCCATCCCGAGAAACGCCGCGTCATCGCCCTGGCACCGGCCTATCATGGCAACACGCTGCTCGCGCTGTCGGCGTCGGCAAGGCCGCAATACAAGACGTACGTGCGCGACTGGCTGGTGGACGTCATCCGCATCCCGGTGCCGTGCTACGGCTGCGCCTGCGGCGGCGCCGATCCCTCCTGCCCGACGTGCACGGGGGTGACGCTCGCGGAGACGATCGAGCGGGTCGGTCCCGAAACGGTGGCGGCGTTCATCGCCGAGCCGGTCGGCGGGTCGTCCACCGGCGCGGCCGTCGCGCGCGCCGATTACTTCCGCGTCGTGCGCGAGACGTGCGACCGCTACGGCGTGCTGTTCATCGCCGACGAGATCCTGTGCGGCGCCGGCCGCACCGGGACCTGGTGGGCGATCGAGCCGTTCGGCGTCGCCCCCGACATCC
>DATFSB010000190.1:0-2815 GCA_035262825.1 Gemmatimonadales bacterium
CGACCTGATCTACGTGCTGCTCATCGAAGAGCCGTTCTTCAGACTCGTCGCCAGGAGCGGGACGATGCTGCAGCTGCAGGTCGACAGCCGCGCGCGCGTCGACGAGCTGGCCGACAAGGCGTTCGCGGCGGGCGCCCTCCCAGCCAACAAGGCCAACGACCACGCGCCGTTTTACGGTCGCAGCTTCAGCGATCTCGACGGGCAGCACTGGGACGTCTTCTGTATCGACGGCACGGAGGCCGACCACGTGGCCACCGACGGGCGCGGGGATAGATGCAGCGGCTGACGTTCATCTATCTCGCCACCTACCTCCTCGCGGGAGGCCTGGGGCTCGTCGTGGCGCCCGGCGTCACGCTGCGGCTACTCGGCGCCACCGGGGCCTACGGCGACGCCATGCCGCGCTTCGCCGGCTCATTCATGGTCGTGCTCGGAGCCATGATCGCGCAGTTCGCGCGCGCGCGGGACTTCCGCTACTACGGCACCACCATCCTGGGGCGCTCTTTCATCGTGCTCGTCCTCGTCGCGCTGTACGTCAAGACGCGCGATCCGCTGTTCCTGGTGTTGAACGCCATCGTGCTCGTGGGGCTGCTGCCGTCGATCTACGCCGTCACGCGTCGCGCAGACCGCACATGAGAACTCCGACACGAAGGGATAATTGCTGATGCCCGATACTGCGGAAGTCATTCGCCGCTTCAATGCGGCGTTCACCGAGCGCGACGTCCGTCTCCTCGACGGCCTCGTCGCCGAGGCGTGTGTGATGGAAGCGATCCAGCCCGCCCCCGATGGCACGCGGGTCGAGGGGCGCGAGCCCTGTGTCGCCTTTTGGGAAGGGCTGATCGACGATCCGCGGACGACGTTCGCGCCAGAGGAGGTCCAGGTGTCGGGCGAGCGGGCCACGATTCGCTGGCGCTATCGCTTCGGCCCCGGCCCCGCAGACTACGTGCGCGGCGTCAACCTCATGACCGTGCGCGACGGACAGATCGTCGAAGCGCTCGGTTATGCAAAAGTCCCTGCAATCCAAAATTCCACAGGAGAGCGGTGAGTATGCGGTTCATCACGATCGTAAAGGCCCGCGAAACGAAGACCCAACCGCCGCCGGAGCGCCAGATGTTCGAAGCTCCGGGAGCCGCCTGATGGCATCCGGCAGACAGCTCGAGCTGATCTTCCTGGTCAGCGTCCTCCTCGGCTTCATCGTCTGGGGGATCGTCGCCGCGCGCTACATCTGGCCGGCACTGCGCGCCAGGTCGCGCAGCGATGCGCTGCGACCGATCCTCTTGCTGCACAGCTTTCGCTTCGTCGGACTGTCGTTCATCGTCCCGGGTGTCGTGTCGCCGGATTTGCCGGCGGCCTTTGCCCGGCCTGCGGCGTACTGGGATCTGACGACGGCCATCCTGGCGCTGCTCGCGCTCGGAACGTTGAAGACCAGAGTCGGCACGGTGCTGGTGTGGGTCTTCAATGTCGTCGGCACCGTCGACCTGCTTTCCGCCTATTACAACGGCAATGCCACCGGGGTGGGACTCGCTCCTGGGCTCCAGGGTGCCGATTACTTCATTACCACCGTGCTCGTGCCGCTGCTGCTCGTCACGCACTTCCTGGTGTTCCGCATTCTCCTGAGCAAGACCCATGGCAACTAAACTCTCGCTGCGTCCGATCGTTCTGGCGGCGCTCGCAATTACGATCGCGTTAGGTGGGTTCCTCTACTGGCGCCACGCCCGGCACTTCGAAACCACCGACGACGCGCAGATCGACGGCAACCTGAGCGCCGTGAGCGCCCGCGTCCCGGGGACCGTTACGCAGGTGCGCGTTGTCGACAATCAGGCGGTCGAGGAAGGTGATCTCCTGGTGCAGCTCGACTCGAGTGATCTCGAGGTGGCGCGAGCGCAGGCTGCCGCGCAGGTGGCGTTGGCCGCAGCCCAGCTGCGCGCGGCGCAGAGCGATGCCAGCGAGGCCGATGAGCGGCGCGATCTGGCGGCGCGCGAGCGCGAGCGCTTCCGCCAGCTGCTCGCCAGCGCCGTCATCTCGGCTTCGAATTACGACCAGCGCGCCACGACCGCGGTGGCGACCGCGGCGGCCGCCAGCGCCGCGCGCAAGGACGTCGACGTGCGCCGCGCCAATCTCGACGTCGCCCGCGCCCAGCTGCGTCAGGCCGAGCTGAATTTCGGCTATGCCCGGGTGACCGCTCCCGTCGCCGGGATCGTGGGTCGCAAATCGGTGAACGTCGGCGACCGCGTGCAACCGGGCGGGGTGCTGCTGTTCCTCACGCAGCACGAGGATCTCTGGGTCACCGCCTACTACCGCGAGACGCAGGTGCGACGCATGCGCATCGGGCAGCCGGTCGTGGTCTACGTCGATGCCACCGCCCGTGACTACAGCGGCCGCATCGAAAGCTTCGGCGGCGCCACCGGCTCGCGCTACAGCCTGCTGCCGCCGGAGAACGCCAGCGGCAACTACGTGAAGGTCGTGCAGCGCGTGCCGGTGCGGATTCACCTCGATCCCGGGCAAGCCGACGTCGACCGGCTGCGGCCCGGGATGTCGGCCGAGCCGCGGGTGCGCGTGCAGTGACGTCAGAGGAATCGCTCCGCATCACCCGCGAGCAGGGCTGGACCGGGGGACACAACCCCTGGATCATCGCCGTGGTCGTGAGCATGGCGACGTTCATGGAGATCCTCGACACCGGCATCGCCAACGTCTCGCTGCCGCACATCGCCGGGGATCTGTCGGTCAGCCAGGATCAGAGCACCTGGATCATCACGTCGTACCTGATGGCCAACGCCATCGTGCTGCCGATCAGCGGCTGGCTGGCGACCCGCATCGG
>DATFSB010000191.1:0-2755 GCA_035262825.1 Gemmatimonadales bacterium
GAAGATTGTGCGGCACAGCGACGCGCTCGGTGGGGTGTCACGGTTCACGTTTCAGATGAATGCGTCGTCGCTGCCACATGCCGAGCTGATGCGGTCGATCGAGCTGATCGGGACCGAGGTCGCGCCGGCGGTGCGGCGGGAACTGGCGGGGAGCGTCGCGACGGCGGGCACCCCTTGAGCTTGTCGACGTCCTGACACTACTCGCGGCTGAGAGCCGCGACTCGGCTAATCTGTCGCCGATGGCGACCTCGCTCGACGAAATGGGTCACTATCAGTGACAGAGAGCCGAGCCGCGACTTTACTCGCGAGTCGACAGGCGCGCGAGACTGCGGTCGTGGATGCGGCTGAGCGCCAATTGCGCGACGATCGCGCCGATCAGCGCGCAGAACATGTCCCACTGCGTGTCCCATACGTCGCCCTGCGTGCCGAGAAACGCGTCCGCGGCATGCCCGCCCGCGACGGCCGCTCCCCACTCGAAGAACTCGTAGCAGGCGCTGAAGGCGAGACCCATCGCCGTGACGATCACGAACAGCCAGCGACCGGGTCGGAGCGGAGAGGTGCGCAGCAGGATCTCGCGGATCAGGATCGCGGGGATGAAGCCCTGGGCGAAGTGTCCGAGGCGATCGTAGTCGTTGCGGGCGAGCCCGAGCAGGTCCTGTACCCAGAAGCCGAGCGGCACGCGGGCGTAAGTGTAGTGGCCGCCCACGATGAGGACGCACGCGTGGATCGCGAGAAAGGTGTATGTCAGAGCGGTGAGCGGAAAGCGGCGCGCCGTCAACACGAGGATCGGCGCGGCGATCAGGATCGGAAAATCTCGAGCCACCAGGTGGTGCGATCGTACGGGTGGATGCCCGACAGGATGAGCGCCACGGTCACGATGAAGAGCAGGGCGCCGATGTATCCCTTCGGGGAGGTCACTGTCCGGGGGCACCGACCAGAAACGTCCCCGCGCGTTGCGAAAGGTCAACCGCCGCGGCGAGCAGCGCCTCGAGCTGCACGCGCCGCAACGTTCCAGTGTCGTCAAAGTCGTCGTGCTGATGTTGGGTGACGGCTTCGCGTGTTACGACCGTCGAAAACGGGATGATCCCGAAGCGCGTGTCGAGAACCACAGCCTCGATCGTGCACACCCCGCGGTACTGCCTGGAGCCGATGAATGGCTGTCGCTCGTAGAGTCGGCACGTCGGGCGATACACGAGGAGTACGTCTGCCTGGAGCCGAGCCGTGGCCTCCCGAAGTGAAGCTACGGTCGGCTGGTCGCCGACCAGCAAGGCTGGAAGCACGGCTGCATGGCTGACGCGGGGTGCGCGGGAGATACCGGCCACCGTCGAGTCCGCGACGGTCTGGGTGAGGTCCAGGGCTTCGGGGGTCGCGAACCACGACCGGCGGGCTTGCGCACCCGGCAGGTGGAGGATGGCGACGCTGACACGGGGCGGGAGCGTGAAGCGATGCGCGAGGAGCGTCGAGATCAGCGAGTCCGGCACCTGCCCGGGCGAGAGTCCGAGATCCGGTCCGAGGGGGGTGTCCTCGAACAGGTAATCGTGCGACTCGAACGCCCGCGCGGCCATCGGCGCCCAAGGGCGTTCCGGTGCAGGCGACGGCTGTGTCCGTGGTGACTGCGTGCCGCATCCGACCAGGAGCAACGGAATCAGGACTTGGCGCCGCAGCATGAAGACCTCCGGAACCGACGGTACTCGAACGTACATCCTCTCTCGCGTAGTGCCAATTAGACACATCAATGCCGTGCAACGAAACGCCAGGCGGCGTTCACCGAAGCCGAAACGGTAAGGCAGGAGTTCTGTTTCGCGACGGTTATTGGGAAGACGACTTCGACGAGTTGAGTTGCACAGACGACTCAGCGCTCCGAAGTCAGAACCGCATTCCCAGAAGCAACGCAGGATTTCCTAGTCGCCTGACCGAGGAAACGCATCGTCACCGCTGTGGGATGTTGTCGGCAGTGGTACCCACATGCTCCACGTGAAGTGCCGTAGTACCGCGCCTACCGGCGAACCAGCGGATGTCCCCGAAAGAACTCCCACAAGAGATTCGTGGCGTCGATCTCCCGGTTCGTGGGCCCGACCCACGCTTCGGGCAGTGGCCCGCCACCCGGCCAGGTATGGCCGCCGCCTCGTATGGTGTAGAGGACGACCGTCGCATCATCCGTGCACTCCGTGTAGACCGTCTTCGTGATGTCTTGGGCGACGGCGGAGTCCCGTGGAGTTTCGCCGCACCGGTTTCGCTGCGACCACTTCGCCACGAACGCCGGAATACTCGGAAACGGCTCGGGAGCAACCCACGAGGTGCCGCCGTGATAGGGTGCGGCACGGTCGGCGGTGCCGTGAAACCAGATCGCCGGTACAGGATGGCGGTCGGTACACCAGCGCCAGGGCAGGATGAGGGCGGGCGCGACGAGCCCGACCGCCGCGATCCGGTCGGACAGGGTGCACGACAGCGCGAACGCCATGCCGCCGCCGTTCGACAGTCCGTCGGCATAGATCCGTGCCCGGTCAATGTCGTATTGCGCGGCGAGGGTATCGATCAGCGCCGCGATGAAGCGGACGTCCTGCGGGAAACTGTCATTCACGTCCAGGTGCCAGACCCGGGGCCCCGCGCCAACCGCGCCCGAGGGGTAGACGACCAGGAATCGCTCGCGGTCGGCGAGGCGATTCCACTGGCTGATTTCCCGTTGCGCCGCGCCCCACAGTCCGGCCCCATGCAGACTGATGACGAGCGGCACCGGCTGCGTGCGATCGAGGCT
>DATFSB010000192.1:0-28308 GCA_035262825.1 Gemmatimonadales bacterium
GCGGCGCGCCCCAGTCCTACGACATCATCGCCTGGACGGTGGACGGGCACACCAGCGTGTACGCGCATCGCTAGGGCGCGAACACGATGGTCGATTTCCCCGATCCGCTCGACGAGCAATTCCCGCTGGGAGACGGCACCGCCGACGGCGACGCCGCTGTGACCTGCCCGCATTGCGGTGAGGTCAACGTGATCGGTCTCGACCCGGGCAGCGGACCGGTGCAGGAGTACGTCGAAGATTGTCAGATATGCTGCCGGCCCTGGCGTCTGACGGTGCGCTACCGCCACGACGGCAGAGCCGGTGTCACTGCCGAACCGCTCGGGTAACTACTTCACCGCGTCGAAGCGGCGGCTCACCTCCGGCCAGTTCACCACGTTCCACCACGCCGCGACGTAGTCGGGGCGGCGATTCTGGTACTTGAGATAATAGGCGTGCTCCCAGACATCGAGTCCGAGGAGCGGGGTCTTCCCGTCCATCAGGGGGCTGTCCTGGTTGGCGGTCGAAAACACCTCGAGCTTGCCGCCCGAGACAGCGAGCCAGGCCCAGCCGCTGCCGAACCGCGTCGTGGCGGTAGCGCACCGTCAGACGCCAGGGCCGGCTGCAGACCTGACAATCCTCGACGTACTCCTGTACCGTCCCGCTGCCCGGGTCGAGACCGATCACGTTGACCTCGCCGCAATGCGGACAGGTCACCGCGGCGTCGCCGTCGGCGGTGCCGTCTCCCAGCGGGAACTGCTCGTCGAGCGGATCGGGGAAATCGACCATCGTGCTCGCGCTCTAGCGATGCGCGTACACGCTCGTGTGTCCGTCCACCGTCCAGGCGACGATGTCATAGGACTGCGGCGCGCCGCCTTCCATCCCGGGCGATCCCGTCACCATCCCCGGTACGGCGAGCCCGGCGATCGCGGGATGCTCCTTCAGCGCCTTGGCGATGAGGTCGGCCGGGACGTGCCCCTCGACGACGTACGGTCCGACCTTCGCCGTATGACAAGAGGCCAACTGACGTGGCACGTTAAAATCCGTCATCACCGCGTCCAGGTCATCGGTGTCGTGCACCACGACCGTGTACCCCGCCGCGCGCAGGTGGTCGACCCACTTGGCGCAGCAGCCGCAGCTCGGGCTCTTGTAGACGGTGACTACAGTGGCGGCAGGGAGGGCGGTGGCCGCGGGAGGGGATCCCGAGCGCAGTGCGCGCACCCCGATTCCGGTGGCGGCAACGACGACGAGCACTACGACGAGTCGACGCATCATGCGACGTATTCTCCTTCCCAGCGGGCCATGACGACCGAAGCGAGACAGTTGCCGACGACGTTCACCGAGGTGCGCGCCATGTCCATGACGGCATCGACGCCGAGGATCACAGCGACCGCCTCGAGTGGAATGTGAAATGTCGCCAGAGTGCCCGATAGAATCACGAGGGCCGCCCGCGGCACCCCGGCGACCCCTTTGCTCGTCAGCATCAGTGTCAGCATCATCACGAGCTGTTGTCCCAGGGTCAGCGCCAAGCCGGCCGCCTGAGCGGCAAATATCGCGGCCACAGCAAGATAGAGGGTGCTGCCGTCGAGGTTGAAGGAGTACCCCGTCGGGATGACGAACGCCACGATGCGGCGTGGCACCCCGATCGCCTCCATCTGGACCATCGCCTTCGGCAGCGCCGCTTCGGAGGATGCGGTAGAGAAAGCGATCAGGGCCGGCTCCTTCACCGCCCCGAAAAACCGCCGCACCGGTACACCGGTGAGCCAGGCGACCGGCAGCAGCACGAACCCGATGAACATCACGAGCGCGAGGTACAGCGTCACAATCAGTTTGCCGAGGCTCGTCAGCACCGACAACCCCGAGTGCCCGACGGTGTACGCGAGCGCCGCGCCGATGCCGATCGGCGCGAAGCGCATCACGATCGCGGTGAATTTGAACATGATTTCGACCAGGGCTTCGCACAACCGCACCACGATGTCGCGCGGCCCTTCGCGAATCTGCGTCAGCGCCACCGCGAACAGCACCGACCAGAACACGATCGACAGCACGTCGTTGTTCGCCGCCGCCTCGAAGAAACTCTGCGGCACGAGGTGCTGGAGCAGGCCGGAGAGCGTCACGCCACCGGAGACCGCGGGCGCCGCCCCCGCAGCCGGCGCAGGCAGCTGCACGCCAGCCCCCGGCCGCAGCAGGTTCACGGCGAGCAGGCCGACCACCAGCGCCAGCGTCGTCACCGCTTCGAAGTAGAGGATCGACTTGAGGGCGAGACGCCCGACGCGCTTCAGGTCATCGCCGTGGCCCGCCACCCCGATCACCAGCGTGCTGAAGATGAGCGGCACCACGATCGACTTGATCATGCGCAGGAAAACGTCGGAGAGCGGCTTCACCGCCATCCCGGCGTCGGGAGCGAGCGCGCCGAGCAGAATGCCCGCCACCGCACCCACGATGATCCACTGCGTCAGCGTCCTGGCGCGAAGAAATGCCCACATGGATCTGGTCAGTGCGATGCGGCGCGCAGGCCGATCGCCTCAAAATGGAAAGTCACCCGGTCGGCGACACGGACCACACCGCCGGGACCGCCGTGGTAGGGTTTGATCCCGAACGCCGTCTGCTTCACCTCGAACCCTCCCGCTGCGTGCACGGTGTCCGCCCCGAGGCTCGCTTGCACGTCGACCACTACCTCCTGCGACTTGCCGACCATCGTCAACGTCCCGGTGACGCGAAACCCATTGCCGGTGCGGGCCACCGCCGTCGATGCGTACCGGATCTCCGGATAGCGGGCGACGTCGAGCACATCGCTGCGCATCGCAGCCGTGACCTTGCGGATTTCCTCGGTATCCGGCGGCGTCAACACCTCGAGGCTGTCGGTCGGGACCACGATTTCCAGGTGCGACCGCTCCGGGGCGGAGGGGACGAAGACGATCCTCCCGGAAAACGCCCGTGCCCGCACCAGGTGCTCATGGCCCACGAACGAAAACAGGCCGCTCTTGTGGGCGGTCACCTCGAACTTGCTGTCATGGCTGAACACGTACACGACGGAGTCCTGCTGCGGCGCCGTCACGAGCAGCGCCGCGATGAACGCGCCGGCAATCACGCCTGCGTCCGATCGTAGGGGATGATGTGCTCCCACTCACCCGCGTCCGAGCGCGCCACCACGGCGACGACCGGCTCGGTCTGGCTGCAGTTGAAAACCTCGTGCGGCACGCCGGGCTCGATGAAGATGAAGTCCCCCGCCTCGTTCTCCACGACCCGTTGGAGCCCCGGACCGTACTCATGCCGCACGCGTCCCTGCAGGATGTAGAGCATCACTTCGAAATCGACGTGGATGTGGGCGCCGGCGACGCCGCCGGGCGGGATCGTGGCGACGTTCATGGACAGTTTCCGAGCCGGAACGTTCTTGGCCGAGAGACCGACCTTGTATTGAATGCCGTTCCAGTCGCGACAGGTGGCGCTTTTGCGGATGACGGCGATGCCGTCGTTGCCTTCCACAAACCGCTTCAGATCATCGACCATGGTCGGTCCTCCGCCGCCAAGATACTGCTACTCGAGCTTGAGCCGATACCCGACGCCCGGCTCCGTCTGCAGGTGGCGCGGGCGCGTCGGGTCGCGCTCCAGCTTGTGCCGCAGCTGCGTCATGTACACTCGCAGATAGTGCGTGTGCTCGACGGCATTCGGCCCCCACACCGCGCGCAACAGCTGGCGGTGCGTGAGCACCTTCCCGGCGTCGTGCACCAGCGCCGTCAGCAGCTTGTACTCGGTGGGGGTGAGGTGCACTTCGTCGTTGCCGACGAAGACGCGACGGGCCGGGAGATCGACGCGCAGGTCGCCCGCGACGAACACCGGGTCGTCCCCCGCTGCGGCGCGGGCGGCGTGGCGCAGCGCCACCCGCAGCCGTGCCAGCAGCTCTTCAGTGCCGAACGGCTTGGTGAGATAGTCATCGGCACCGGTGTCCAGCGCAGCAACCTTGTCCTGTTCCTTGCCGCGCGCCGAGATGACGACGATCGGCGTCGTCGTCCACTCGCGGATGCGGCGGGCGAGGTCGAGCCCGTCGCCGTCGGGGAGCCCGAGATCGAGCAGGATGACATCGGGCGTGCGGCTCGTCGCCTGGGCCAGGCCCTCGCGCGCCGTCGTGGCCTCGACGAAGCGGTAGCCGTGACTTTCGAGCGCCGCCCGAAGGAAGCGGCGCATCTGGGGCTCGTCTTCGATCAGCAAAACCAACGGGCCGGCGTCCGACATGGCGCCGAAAGTACCCCGGCTAGGCTTGCCGCGCTTCCTCGGCGACCATCGCGCGGGCGTGCTGCAGCGCGACCGCCGCCTGCCCGGCGAATGTCTCGAGGACCTCCTGCACCGTCGCTTCACGCAACTGCGCCGCCGCCGCACCCGAGGCGCGCAGTCCGAGGACGCCGAGCCGCCCGGTCGCACCGACCAGCGGCACGAACAGCGTGCGAGCCGTGGAGAACTGCTCCGTTCCGGCGCCGGCGATGTGCCAGTGATCGAACGCCCACTGTGCGACCGATCGCTCCTGGTCGTCGAACGTGAACGGCGCGGCGGCACCCGACTCTGCGCTGAGCCGCCCATCTGCACCCCGCAGCAACACTACGACGTCGGCACCGAAAGCCTCTGCCACGCGCCGCACGATCACCCCCACGAGGTCGGCCACGGATAGCGAAGGATCCAGCTCCTGGCTCATCGCGAACAGGCTCGCCGTGCGGCGCTCGCGCTGGCGCGCGGCATCGCCGTAGGAGCGGAGCCGCAACGACAGCGCGCTGATCGTCAAGGCGCAGGCGAGCATGACGGCGAACGTGAACAGGTAGTGCAGATCGGAGACGGTAAAGGTGAAGCGGGGTGGAACGAAGAAGAAATCGAACAGCGCGATGCTGAGAAACGCCGCGAACACCGCCGCCCCGCGCCGCACCCGCGACGCGGCGAGCGCCACGGCCGCAAGGAACAGCATCGCGATGTCGGTCACGGAGAGCAGCTGGAACAGCAGCGTTCCCACGAAGGTGCACCCCGCGAGCAGCGCAGCGACGCCGAAGTATTCGATCATTCTGCCTCCCGAGCCTCCGCCAGAATGGGAACCGGAGGAGCGCCGCTGAGCGGCAAGGTGAAGCGAAACGCCGCTCCGCCGCCGGGCCGGTTCTCCGCCCAGATGCGGCCGCCATGCGCCGTGATGATTCCCCGGCAAATCGCGAGCCCGAGCCCGATCCCGCCACGGGCAGCGGTCTCGGGCGCACGGTAGAATTTTTCGAACACGCGGACCTCCTCACCCGCGGGCAGACCCGGCCCGCGATCGGCCACCTCCACGCGCACCACACCGCTCTCCGCCACCGCCGAGATCTCGATTTGGGTTCCTGCGGGCGTGTACTTCACCGCGTTCTCCAACAGGTTGACGAACACCTGCTCGACGAGCACCGCGTCGAGAGGGACGAGCGGCAGGTCGGGCGGCAGCCGCACCCCGACCGGATGATCTCGCAGCCGTACGTCGAGGCGGATCAGCGCGACTCCGATCACCTCCTCGAGCGGCTGCCATTCCTTCTGGACCTCGAGAGCGCCGCTTTCGACCCGAATCATGTCGAGCAGGTTGGCGATCAAGCGCGTCATGCGCTCGGCTTCCTCGAGGATCGTCTTCAGCAGATCGCGCCGGGTCGCGTCGGACAAGCCGCTCCGCTCTTCGAGCAGGCTCGACGCGGCACCGGTGATGGCGGCGAGCGGCGTCCGCAGGTCGTGGGAGAGAGAAGAGAGCAGCGCCGTCCGCAACCGCTCCGCTTCGATTTCAAGCTGTTCGCGCTGCGTCTGCTCGGTGAGCAGCCCGCGCTCGAGCGCTAGAGCGGCCTGGCCCGCAAAGGTCTCGACCAGCTGCCGCAGCGTGGGATCTTCGAATCGCGCCGGATCGGCGGGCCGCAGTCCTACGACGCCGACCGTGCCCCGCGATGCCACGAGCGGCTGATAGAAGGCCTGGGAGCCGGGCAGGGTGTCGGTGCCAACGCCGGCGGTCCGGCCCTGGCTGAACACCCACTGTGCGACGCTCAGCTCCTTGTCGTCGAGGGGATAGCCGGGTGGGGTGCCGACGGGAACAGCGACCCGCCCGGTCGCGTCGGGCAGCAGAAACTGGGCTTGCGCTCCGAAGGTGTCCTGCAGATGGCGCGTGGCGACGTCGATGAGCTCCCGTTGGCCCCGCGCGGCGGCCAGCTCGCGACTCATGGCGTAGAGCGCGCCAGTACGCCGTTCACGCGTCCGCGCCGTCTCGGCCTGCTCGCGAATGCGCAGCGTGAGACCGCTGATCACGAGCGCGATGCCCAGCATGACCGTGAACGTGAGCACATAGCGCACGTCGGTGACCGAAAAGGTGTACTGCGGCGGGACGAAGAAGAAATCGAAGGCACCGATGCTGAGAAACGCGGCGAACACCGAAGGACCCCGGCCGTAGCGGGTGGCAACGACGCCGGCGCCGAGCAGGTAGACCATCGCCACATCGGTGATCGAGCTGTATCGCCCCAGCACCGCCCCGACAACGGTGCACACCGCCACCACCAGGGCGCCCCACCCGTATTGCGTCAGGGTCGGCCGCATCCCCGGCGCCGCCGGTCGTTGTGCCGGGCGCTCCATGATGTCGCCGGTGATGACATAGACATCGATCTCGCCGCTGCCGCGCACCAGCTGGTCGAGCATCGAGCCGAACAGCTTGTCGCGCCAGCGCGCGTGCGTCGGCTTCCCGGCAATGATCTTGGTGATGTTGTGGACGCGCGCATACGACAGGATCTCATCGGCGACATTATGGCCGGAGATCGT
The DNA here is from genome assembly GCA_035262825.1 of Gemmatimonadales bacterium. GTDB lineage: Bacteria > Gemmatimonadota > Gemmatimonadetes > Gemmatimonadales > GWC2-71-9 > DASTHG01. The sequence continues at coordinate 6,763 of DATFSB010000192.1, forward strand.
GACCGCCTGGGCGCCGAGCTCCTGGGCCAGCTGCAGGTTCTCGATCAGCGCCTCGCGATCTGCGGCGGAGATCGCCTGCCCGGGCGATTCGACGCACAACACCTCCCAGTCGCACTTGAGGCTCGTGGCCATGCGTTTGCCGGCGCGCACCAGTCGGGCACCGGCCGGATTCGGACCCACGCACACGAGCAGCCGCTCGGCGGCAGGCCAGGTCTCGCGGATCCCGTGCTCGGCCATGTAGCCGCGCATTTGGGCGTCGACGCGCTGGGCAGTGCGCCGCAGCGCCAGCTCGCGCAACGCGATGAGGTTGCCCTTGCGGAAGAATTGGTCGATCGCGCGGGCGGCCTGCTCGGGGACGTAGACTTTTCCTTCCCGCAGGCGCGCCAGCAGGTCTTCGGCGGAGAGGTCGGCGAGCTCGACCTCGTCGGCCTCATCGAGAATCGAATCGGGCACCGTTTCGCGCACCTCGATGCCGGTGATTTGCGCGACGACGTCGTTCAAGCTCTCGAGGTGCTGCACGTTGAGCGTCGTGTAGACGTCGACCCCCGCCGCGAGCAGCTCCTCGACATCCTGGTAGCGGCGGGTGTGACGGGAGCCGGGGGCGTTGGTATGGGCTAGCTCGTCGACCAGGATCAGGGCCGGCCGCCGCTCGAGCGCGGCGTCGAGGTCGAACTCGTCGAGGGTGATGCCGCGGTACTCGATCGTGCGCCGTGACAGCACGTCGAGCCCGCTGAGGAGCGCGGCCGTTTCCGGCCGGCCATGCGTCTCGACCACGCCGATCAGAACCCGCACGCCGTCTTTCTGCTTGGCGCGCGCCTCCTCGAGCATGGCGTACGTCTTCCCAACTCCGGGCGAGGCGCCGAAGAAGATCTTCAGCTTGCCGCGCGCCGCGCGGCGCTCGTCCTCACGAACGCGCGCCAGCAGCGCTTCAGGATCCGGCCGGCGTCCGGTCATGTCATCAGAATAGCGATTCAGGACACGGTCAGCGCGAGCGACGTCACGATCACGAAGTTGTTGCGCGTTGCGTTCGGGACGCCGTGCGAGGGAAACACGGCACTGGTCGCCCTCCAGCCGCGCACTTCGGTCCGCCACAGCAGCCCGGCGGGCCTCCCGACATCAACCCCGAGCGACGCGCCATTGGTCACGAGCCCGGCGGGCGCGCCGGTGACGACGATGACCTGGTGCGGGTCGCTGTAACGCTCGGCGCGCATTGCGAGCGCCACGGTGGGCGCGATCGACGCCCGCCCGATCGCCACCAGGCCATACCATTCGTGTCCCGCCTCTCGACCGTAGTCGACCTGACCCTGCCCCGACCAGCCGCCTGAGGCGCCTTTGAGCATGATCTGATTGAACACACGCGTGGCCGCGGGCATGCCCTGCGGCCGTTCGTTGCCGATGAAGTTGGCGTAGGCCAGCGTCGCGTTCGGCGACAGTTGCCAGTCAGCCCGCAGGCCCAACGCCTTCCCGTGGTTGTTCTCCGAAACGTTCTGCCAGCCATTCATGAGATGCAGCTGCAAGGTGAGGGGAGATGGTCCGTGACCGGTGCGCGGCTGCCAGGTGAGATGCACGCCACTCAGATAGTACGGGGTGTAATCGGCGACGAGCGACCGTGTGTAGGTCGGGTTGTCGCGCGAGATCCAGCCCTCCCAACCGATATAGCTGAAGTACACCCCGCCATCGATCCACAGAGTCGGCGCGAGACGCGCGCCCGCCGTGGCTTCCTGGATGTGACGGCTCAGCGTCGCGCCGCTCACCGATCCGATAGCGGGCTCGCCGGCATAGTTGGCCTGAACCGACGTCCCCGCTTGCAGGGCGACACGACCGCGAATGCGGTCGCTGGTCAATGCAGCCGCGACGTACGCCAGGTTGACGTTGAACTCGTCGTGGCGCTCCGCCTGCGTCGTGAAGACACGGTCGAACGTCGCCGGGCGCCCAAAATCGTAGGCGTAGTAAGTGTCCACGAAGGCGCTCCAGGCGACGTGTCGCGATGTGTCCTGAGCCGCCCCCTGGGTAAGCCCCAGAACCGCGAGCGCGACGTTCACCGCGTCCTCGCGAGGCTGTCGAGGGCGAGATTCAGAAGCAGGACGTTGACCCGCCGCTCGCCGAAGAACCCGAATTGCCGGCCCTCGATGTGCCGTTCGACCAGTGCGCGAACCAGGGTGCTGTCGATCCCACGCCCCCTGGCCACGCGCGCGATCTGCAGATAGGCGCTGCCAGGCGAGATGTGGGGGTCGAGCCCCGAGCCCGACGACGTCACCAAGTCGGCCGGGACGTGCCCCTTCACCGCTCCATCCAGTCGAACTTCACTGTCGACCGCGCCCGCGATCAGCGTGTCGGCGAGTCTGGCGTCGGTCGGCCCTTTGTTCGTGCCGCTCGACAGCGTGTCGTCGTAACCGGCACCAGCCGCCGAGGGCCGCGCGTGGAAGTATTCGGGCCCCGCGAACCGCTGGCCGATCAGCTCGCTCCCGATGACCTGACCGTGTTGACTCACGAGCGAGCCGTTGGCCTGGCGCGGGAAGAGGAGCTGTGCCACCGCCGTCACGAGCCCCGGATACACGAGGCCAGTGATGACCATGAGAATGGCGGTCACGACGAGGGCGGGACGCAATTGTTGTTTGAGCATGGTCACACGAGCCGGAAGAGAACGAGCAGCATGTCGATGAGCTTGATGCCGATGAACGGCACGAGGATGCCGCCGACGCCGTAGATCAAGAGGTTGCGGCGCAGGATCGTCGCGGCGGCCGCCGGCCGCCAACGCACGCCCCGCAGCGCCAGCGGAATCAGAGCGATGATGATGAGCGCGTTGAAGATCACGCTCGCGAGAATCGCCGACTGGGCGGAGTGCAGCCGCATGATGTTGAGCGCCTGGAGCGCAGGATAGGTCGCCACGAACATCGCCGGGATGATGGCGAAGTACTTCGCCACGTCGTTGGCGATCGAAAACGTGGTCAACGACCCGCGCGTGATCAGCAGCTGTTTTCCGATCTCCACCACCTCGATGAGCTTCGTGGGGTTGGAGTCGAGGTCGATGAGGTTGCCCGCCTCCTTGGCCGCCTGGGTGCCGCTGTTCATCGCCACCGCAACGTCGGCCTGCGCCAGCGCCGGGGCGTCGTTCGTTCCGTCGCCGGTCATCGCCACGAGCCGGCCGCCGGCCTGTTCGCGCTTGATCAGCGCCATCTTGTCTTCGGGCGTTGCCTCGGCGAGGAAGTCGTCCACGCCGGCCTCCGCGGCGATCGCCGCGGCGGTGAGCTGGTTGTCCCCGGTGATCATGACGGTGCGGATGCCCATCGCGCGCAGCTGGCCGAACCGCTCGCGCATCCCGCCCTTCACCACGTCCTTCAAGTAGATCACGCCCAGCGCTCGCGCCGTGCCATTGTCGCGCTCCGCGACGACGAGCGGCGTCCCGCCCGATCGCGCGATGCGCTCGACCGCGGTCGCGAGCGTCTGCGGCGCCTCAGCTCCGTGCTCGCGCAGCCAGCGTCCGATCGCCTCGGCCGCCCCCTTGCGCAGCTCGAGCCCGCGCGCGTTGACCCCGCTCATCCGAGTCGCGGCGGAGAACGGCACCAGCTCGAGTTGACCGTGTTCTCCTTCGGAGAGAGGGCGCCCCCGCAGCCCGAATTGTTTGGCGAGAACGACGATGCTGCGGCCCTCGGGAGTCTCGTCGGGCAGCGACGCGAGCTGGGCCCTGTCGGCGAGGTGTTCCCGTGTGACGCCGGGCGCCGGGACGAACTCTACCGCCTGGCGGTTGCCAAGCGTGATCGTGCCGGTTTTGTCGTGCAGCAGCGTGTTGACGTCTCCCGCCGCCTCGACCGCCCGCCCGCTCATCGCGATCACGTTGTGCTGGATCATGCGGTCCATCCCCGCGATGCCGATCGCCGACAGCAGGCCGCCGATCGTCGTGGGAATCAGGCACACGAGCAGCGCCACGAGAATCGGGATCGGCACCGCGTTCCCCGAGTAGACGGCGAACGGCTGCAGCGTTACGACCGCGAACAGGAAGACGATCGTGAGCCCCGAGAGGAGGATGATGAGCGCGATCTCGTTGGGGGTTTTCTGGCGTTGCGCCCCTTCGACGAGGGCGATCATGCGGTCGAGAAACGTTTCGCCGGGATCGGCGCTGATACGGATGACCAGGTAGTCCGACAGCACACGGGTGCCGCCAGTGACCGCCGAGCGGTCGCCGCCCGACTCGCGAATCACCGGCGCCGATTCTCCGGTGATCGCGGACTCGTCCACCGAAGCGACACCATCGATTACCTCGCCGTCGCCCGGGATCATGTCACCCGGCATACACACGACGACGTCGCCCCTGCGAAGATCGTCCGCCGGGATCGATTCGAACACCGCCCGGTTCGCCGGATCGCGCAGCCGCTTGGCCGTGGAGTGGGTGCGCGACCTGCGCAGCGTGTCGGCCTGCGCCTTGCCGCGTCCCTCGGCCATCGCTTCGGCGAAATTCGCGAACGCCACGGTGAACCAGAGCCACACCGCCAGCTGCAGCGTGAACCCGGTCCCGGCACCTCCGATGACGGCGTCGCGGATCAGCACGACCGTCGTCAAGACGCCGCCGACCAGGACTACGAACATGACCGGATTGCGGATCATGTGGCGCAAGTTCACCGTCTTCGCGAACGCGTCACGCAGCGCGCGTTTCACGATCGGTGGATCGAACAGCGGTCGCCGGGTGAGCGCCATACTAGAACACACTCCCGGCCTGCATCAGCAGATGCTCGACGACCGGGCCGAGCGACAGCGCGGGGAAGAAGGTGAGCGCCCCGACGATGACGATCACCCCCACGAGGAGGGCGACGAAGAGCGGCGTCGTGACGGGGAATGTCCCGGCCGATTCGGCCACCGTCCTGCGCTCGGCGAGGAAGCCGGCGAGGGCGAGCAGCGGCACCATCATCGCGAAGCGCCCGAACAGTGTCCCCAGCCCGAGCAGTGTATTGTAGAAATAGGATCCGCCGGAGAGGCCGGCGAAGGCGCTCCCGTTGTTCCCCGTCACCGAAGAGAACGCGTAGAGCATCTCCGACAGGCCGTGCGGCCCCGCATTGTTGCGCCCCGCGAGTCCCGCGGGCAGCACCGCGGCGGTCGCGGTGAGCACCAGAATCACGGCCGGGAAGATGAGCACGTAGAGCATCGCCATGCGGACTTCGCGGCTCTGAATCTTCTTCCCGAGATACTCGGGCGTTCGCCCGACCATCAGTCCGGCGATGAACACCGTCAGCACCGCCATCACGATCATTCCGTAGAGCCCCGACCCGACACCACCGAAGATCAGCTCGCCGAGCTGGATGTTGACGAGCGGCACGAGCCCGCCGAGTGGCGTGAACGAGTCGTGCATGCTGTTGACGGCGCCGCACGAGGCGTCGGTCGTCACCGTCGCGTACAACGCCGAGTTGGCGATGCCGAAGCGGACTTCTTTCCCCTCCATGTTGCCGCCGGGATTTGCTGCCGACGCCACGATGTCCACGCCCCGCGCGGCGTGGATCGGGTTGCCGCGCGCCTCGGCCCAGTACGCCGTCGCGACTCCGCCCGCGAACAGCACGAACATCGCTGCCCAGAGCGCCCAGCCGTGACGCTGGTTGCGCACCGTGCGTCCGTAAAACCAGGTGAGTCCGGCGGGGACGACGAAGATCGCGAATACCGACAGAAAGTTGGTCCAGGGCGTGGGGTTCTCGAACGGATGCGCCGCGTTGGCGTTGAAGAACCCGCCGCCGTTGGTGCCGAGCTGCTTGATGGCGGTCTGGCTCGCGACCGGCCCCATCGCCAGCACCTGCTTCGCCCCCTCGACCGTCGTGATGGTGACGTAGTGCGCGAAGTTCTGAATCGTCCCCTGTTGCACGAACAGCAGCGCGAGGACGAAGCACGCTGGGAGAAAGAGATAGAGAGTGCCGCGAACCAGGTCGACCCAGAAGTTGCCGATGCCGCCGCCGGAACGGCGCGCGATGCCGCGCGCCAGGGCAACGGCGCAGGCAACCCCCACCGCCGCTGACGTGAAGTTGTGGAAAGCGAGCTGCATCATCTGCGACAGATACGACATCGTCGTTTCGCCGGCATACGACTGCCAATTCGTATTCGTGGTGAACGACGCCGCCGTCTCGAACGCCTGGCGATCCACCACCCCCGGGCGCTGGAACGGATTGAGCGGCAGATGCCCCTGCAGCCGCAGCGCCACGTAGGTGACGAGCATCGACACCGCGCTGAACACGAGCAGCGCCGCGGCATAGCGGGTCCAGGACTGATCCTCTTCCGGATCGATTCCGGCCAGGCGATAGATCCCGCGCTCCACCGGAGCGAGCCAGCGCAGCGAGCCATCGTAGACCCGGATGAGGTAGACGCCCACCGGCTTCGTGACGGCGAGCACGGCCCCTGAGAAGAACAGAATCTGAAACCACCCATTCCACGTCATATCCAGGGACCCTCAGAACTTCTCGGGACGCAGCAGCGTGTAGACCAGGTACACGAGCAGCGCCAGGGAGACGAAACCGGCGACGAGCGTCGCGCCGCTCACGGGCGCTCGTCTTCCCCGGCCGTGCGGCCGAGGCGTTCGCAGCCGCGGACGTAGCCGAGCATGAGCGCGAAGAAGCCCACGGTGAGGGCGACGTACAGGAGATCGAGCATGGTGCAGGACAACGGTAGGCGGGGCGCGGTCAAAACGGACTCAGGATTGGCCCCTCCGGCATCAAGAATTCATCAAGAGTTATCTTCGAGCGACATGACGTCGAGCCCGACCACTACTCCTGCAGACGATCGCGCGTCGGGACTCTCCGCCGCTGCGGCGCGCTGGTCCCGACCCGACGACGCCCTGCGCCAGGTGCAGCTCGAGACGATGAAACGGCGGGCGACCGGCCTGCTGGCGGTCGCCGCCGTCGTCTTCGTCGTGGCCCGCTACTTCGAAGCGACCTACCCGATCGTCGGCTTCGTGCGGGCCACCGCCGAAGCGTCACTCGTCGGCGGGCTCGCGGACTGGTTCGCCGTCACCGCCCTGTTCCGCCATCCGCTCGGATTGCCGATTCCGCACACCGCGATCATCGCGACGCGTAAGGACCGGATCGGGCGGACGATCGGCAACTTCGTCCAGAACCACTTTCTGGCGCGCGAGGTGCTCACCGAGCGCCTGCGCAGCGTGCACATCGCCGAGCGCTCCGCCCGCTGGCTCGCCGATCCCGAGAACAGTCGCCGTGTGGCCCGGCAGGTCGCCGCGGGGATGGCCAAGGCGCTCGACGCCCTCCCCGACGCCGAGGTGCGCGAGCTGGTCCAACAGACGGTGACCGACCGGCTGCGCGCGATGCGTGTCGCTCCGGCGCTGGGACAGACTCTCTCCGTCGTCCTCGCCGGCAACCGGCGTCAGGAGCTGCTCAGCGAGGCGGTCCGCATTGCGGCTCAGGCAGTGGATGAAAACCGGGAGGTGGTGCGGCAGCGGGTCAAGGAAGAGAGTCCTTGGTGGGTCCCCGGGATCATCGACGACAAGATCTACCAGCGCATCGTCACGGCGATCGAGCGGCTGCTGCGCGATATCGCCACCGATCCCCACCACCCGCTGCGGGCGACCTTCGACAACACGCTGCGGGACTTCATCGACCGCCTGCAGCATTCCCACGACGTCATCTCGCGCGCCGAGGCCCTGAAGGAGCAATGGCTGCGCGACCCCGCGTTCCAGGAGCTGTCGACGCGGCTCTGGGAAACCACCCGCGCCGCGATCCAGCGCTACGCCACCCAGGCAGAAGAAGGAAAAGCCCCCGGTGCCCTCGAAAACGGCATCACTGCCTTCGGCACCTCGCTCCTCGCCAACCCCGCCCTGCTCTCCGAGATCGACGAGGGGGTGATCGGGCTCGTCGCCGCGGCGCTGGACCAGTACCGCCATGAAGCGGCCGACCTGATCGCCCAGACGGTCGCCAGCTGGGACCCCGAAGCGGCGGCACAGCGCCTCGAGCTGGCCATCGGCAGGGATCTGCAATTCATCCGCATCAACGGAACGCTCGTCGGGGGTCTCGTCGGTCTCGTGATCTATACCGTCAGCCGGTTCTGGCACTGAACCGCCGGTCCGGGCCACCATGCCGGGAGCCCTCCCGCGTCGTGGCACGGACTGTGAAGTTTGACGGACATGACGATCGATCGGGTTAGCGACCAACCGAAGGACACCAGCATGTTCGAAACCACCGTCGACAGCGCCGCCGTCCGCCTGTGGGAAGAGTGGCCGGCCCTCTCCACCAAAAAACGCGTCCGGCGTTTCAAACAGCTCCCCCGTCACGAAGCCGACGACTTCTTCCTGAGTCTCGAGCCCCGCGAGCAGACGACCCTGTTGTTGTCGCTGCCGCAGGGCGAGCAACGGCTGTGGCTGCGCGTCCTCGCCCCCGACGACGCCGTCGACGTGATCCAGGAAGCGCCCACTGAGGAGCGAGACCGGCTGCTCGAGCTGTTCGACGAAACGACGCGCCGCGAAGTCCGGGCCCTGCTCGCCCATTCGGAGGACGATGCCGGGGGATTGATGAACCCACGCTTCGCCCGCATCCGCCCCGACATGACGGTGGGCGAAGCCATCCGCTATCTGCGCTTACAAGCGACGTCCGTCGAAACCATCTACTACGTCTATGTCCTCGACAACGACCAGAAGCTGCAGGGCGTCGTCTCGTTCCGGCAGCTGTTCCAGGCCGCCGAAGACAAGCTGGTCCGCGACATCATGGTCACCGAGGTCATCACCGTGCCGGAGCACATGGACCAGGAGCTCGTGGCGCGGCTGTTCCAGAAGTACAACGTGCTGGCGCTGCCGGTGGTGGACGAAGGGGGCAAGATGGTCGGCATCATCACCTTCGACGACATCGCCGACGCGATTCGCGAAGAAGCCACGGAGGACATCCAGAAGATCGGCGGTGTCGAAGCCCTCGAAGCGCCGTATCTGACCATCGCGTTCAGGCAGCTGCTCAAGAAGCGCGCCGGGTGGCTCGCCGCCCTGTTCCTGGGCGAGATGCTCACCGCCACCGCGATGACCCACTACCAGAATGAGATCGCGTCCGCCGTCGTCCTGGCGCTGTTCGTCCCCCTGATCATCTCGAGCGGCGGCAACTCAGGATCGCAGGCCACGACACTCGTCATCCGCGCCATCGCGCTCGGCGAAGTGCGCTTACGCGACTGGTGGCGCGTGCTGCGCCGCGAAGTCGGCGCGGGGCTTGGGTTGGGATTGATTCTGGGATCGATCGGCCTGGCGCGGATCCTCCTCTGGCAGGCGATCGGCGGAACCTACGGCGTCCACTTCATGCGCATCGCGCTGACGGTGGCGTTCAGCCTGGTCGGCGTCGTGCTGTGGGGCAGTGTCGCCGGATCGATGCTGCCGTTCGTGCTGCGGCGCGCCGGCTTCGACCCCGCCAGCGCCTCGGCACCGCTGGTGGCGACGCTCGTCGACGTGACGGGACTGGTGATCTACTTCACGATCGCCAGTGTTGTGCTGCGGGGAGTGCTGCTCTGACGACAACTGCGTGAGACGCGAGAAGCGAGACGTGAGAAGCGAACGGTCCTCAAGAATACGGGGTAACGACGAGCCGGCTCTTTATTGCACGGAGACACCGCGACATCAAACCCTCACGCAGACTGCTTCTGAGCGCGCGCTCGAGCGCCGCCGCTGATTGCCAGCGCCGCTCCGGCCGCCGCGCGAGGCAGCGGTCCACGACGGCGGCAAGACGAGCCGGGACCTCGTGGGCCATGCTCCGGAGCGGCGGCGCGTCGAGGACGGTACGCTGGGCCGCGTGGGCGATCGGCGAACCTCCGGGGAACGGCATCCGTCCCGCCAGCGCGAGGAAGGCGACCAGACCGAGCGAGTAGATATCGCCGCGATGGTCGGCGTCCCACGCCCCGAGCGCCTGCTCGGGGGACATGAACTCCGGCGTGCCGAACCGCTTGGTCACCTCCGACCGCGAATGCTCCGACGTCCGGAGCGTCGCGATCCCGAAATCGGCCAGATAGGGACGCCCGGTGCTGCGCTGCAGCAGAATGTTGGCGGGCTTCATGTCGCGGTGCACCACACCGATCGCGTGTGCGTGCGCCAGCGCGTCGGCGATGGGAGCGAAGATGGCGACCGCCTCGGCCGGATCGAGACGCCGGCCGCCGGCAAGGAGCGCGGCGAGCGAACGCCCGGCGATATACGGCATCACGGCGTAGACGACGTCGCCTGAGCGAACGAAGTCGTAGCAGGCGACGATGTGGGGATGCGCGAGGCGGGTGGTGATCCAGGCTTCGCGGCGAAAGCGCTCGCGATGCTCGACGGAGAGACTAAGACCCGCCGCGAGGACCTTGATGGCGACGCGCCGGCGGCCGAGCCGGTCCCAGGCGAGAAACACGCTGCTCATCCCGCCCCGCCCCAGCTCGCGCTGGATGTCGTAGCGGTCGCGTACGGCGGCCACGAGACGCAGACGTTCGTCGTGCTGTGTCGCGCGGCCCGGTGCGGGCTCCTGGAGGTGAGGCAATGCCGATCGCATGTCGCACACGTGCAAGGCAACCGTCATGCCAGCGAGCCCCTCACGCCGACCGCCTTGGGAGGGGTGCGCCTGTCCGCTCCTGGGACGCACGGTCCCGCGTCCGGGCACCCACGAAAGCCGCGGGGCTGTAGCTTTAGCACGCATGCGGACCACTCGCGTCATTCGGCTCGTTGCGATCGGCTGCTTGTTCGCGACGACTCCGGGGATCGCGCAGCGACACGCTCGCGGCGTGTTTGTGGATGCGGGGAGTATGACGACGATCGCCGACCTCAACACGTCGGGGAGCGCAAGACTCACGGGCGGCCTCTTCGTCGGAGCCGGCCTGTGGTGGCAGCCGATCGCCGGTGATTCGTCGCTGACGGTCCAGGGCGACTTCGTCTGGAATCGCCAACAGCTGACCACTACGCAAGCCGGTTCGGGGACAAACGTCGACCTGTTCCTGTACGGCCTCGACCTCGACTACATCTTCTGGACACGCCGCCGGCTCGCCCTCACCATCGGCGGCGGTGGCGGAGCCGCTGTGCTGCATGCCTGGGATACGACCGGCGCCATAGGCGTGCGGCCGTTCGCGCGCTTCGGCCTCGACGCCCGCTATGCGGCCAAACGCCGTCTGCAGCTCTTCCTGCAGACATTCGGCGTCGTGTACGATCTGCCCAGCTTCCCGGCGTCCAGCGTGCTCGGGCCGTACTCGCACCGCCAGTCGGGGGTGGGGATCGGCCTCGGGATGTCGTTGCGGCTGTAAAGCCTGCAACTGGTCCGTTTCCAACCGGAAACATCCGGTAGCGGAGGTGGTATCACGCACGCGCCATCGCGTGACAACTGATACGTCCATTCACGAACGAGCATCTCATGACCCCTTCATTCAGATCTCGTCGCTTGATGTGGATCGCCCCGCTGTTCCTGTTCGTCGTCGCCTGCCCCAAACCTCCCGTGCCACCTCCGCCGCCGGGCAACACCGGTCCCGAAGCACTGGCGGGGTTCGACAACCTGAGCAACGGCGCCGTCGCGGAATCGACCCATGCCGCCGACCTCGAGACCTTCGACGAGACCGAGGACATCGGCGATGGTCTCGGGCCCTTGTACAACGCGCAGGCATGCCGGGAATGCCATCAGAACACCGTCTCGGGAGGCGCCAGCCAGGTGAGCGAGCTGCGCGTCGGTCACGCCGGACCGGACGGGAAGTTCGTGAGTCCCGATCTCCCGATCGGCCGCGGGACCACGGTCATTCAGGCCCGCACCCTCGTGAACGACCGCGCGATCTGTCCCAACGCGCAGTTCCCCGATTCCGAGATCCAGGAGCGGGTCCCCGACAGCGAGAAGATCCGCACGTTCCGGATCTCGCTCAGCGTTCTGGGAGATGGATTCGTGGAGGCGGTGGACGACACCACCCTCGTGGGGCTGGCGCGCGAGCAATGTCGCGCCAGCCAGGGCAAGATCTGCGGTCAGGCACTCTACGTTCCCATCATCGAGGCGCCCGGCACGACGCGCGTCGGCCGCTTCGGGTGGAAAGACCAGCACGCCAGCCTGTTGTCGTTCTCGGCCGACGCGTATCTGAACGAGATGGGCATCACGAGCCGGCTGCAACCGGACGAGGTGACGGCGATCTGTAACAGCGCGGCGGAGCCGAACGACAGCGGCGCCTTCTCCGACATCGATCGCTTCGCCCGGTTCATGCGGGCCACCAAGGCCCCCGCCCGCGACACGATTCAGGCGAAGACGACGCTGGCCGTGCTCGGCTCGAGACTGTTCGACTCGATCGGATGCGCGACGTGCCACGTTCGCACGCTGACCACCGCTCCCGCGGGCACGGTCATCAATGGCGGCCTGGACACGATCCCCGCCGCCATGGGCTCGAAGACGTTCCATCCGTTCGGAGACTTTCTGCTGCACAACGTGGGGACCGGAGACGGCATCGTGATGACGATGCAGGAGCACTACGGGAAGAAGGCGCTGCAGATCCTGTGGCGCAACTACTCGCGTTCCGATTTCGGGAACACGCAGAACAAGATGCGCACTGCGGCGTTGTGGGGAGTGCGGCTGCGCCCTCGGCTGATGCACGACGCCGCCTCGCTCACGCTGCGGGATGCGATCGTGCGGCATCGCGGCGAGGCGAGCGGCGTCACCGACCGCTTCCTCAGGCTCTCGGGGAGCGAGCAGACGGCGATCGTCGAGTTCTTGAAGTCACTGTGAGATGTCGGCGATGAGGCGTTCCTGGGAGCCGGGCGCCCGAACCACGCCGTCCGCGCGGACGTAGGAGCCGTCGGACTGGAGCTCCCAGGCGCCCGGGTCGGTCAGCTCGAGCGCGAGAATGCGGTCGAGCCGCGCCCGCGCCGCCGCGTCGGTGACCGGGGTGATGACTTCCACGCGGCGGCGCAGGTTGCGGGGCCGCCAGTCGGCCGATCCCGTGAAGTACTCGGGCGCGCCGGCGTTCTCGAAGCGGTAGATCCGCGCGTGCTCGAGGAAGCGACCCAGCACGCTGACGACGCGGATCCCCTCGGACAGCCCCGGCACCCCGGGCCGGAGCATGCACAACCCGCGCACGACGAGGTCGATCTGGGTCCCGGCCTGCGCGGCACGGTACAACGCGCTGATCACCGTCGCGTCGGCCAGCCCGTTGAGCTTCGCCTGAATCCGGCCGCCGCTCCCGGCGCGGGCGTGCTCGCTCTCGCGTGCGATCAGGGAGAGGAAACGATCGAGCATGTTGGTCGGAGCCACGAGCAGCCGCCGGAACGCGGCCTGGGGAGGGCGTGAGGACCCGGTGAGCTCGTTGAAGAGCGCATGCACGTCCTCGCCGATGGAATCGTCGGCGGTGAACAGGCCGAGATCGGTATAGACCTTCGCCGTGTCGGGGTTGTAGTTCCCGCTCCCCACGTGAACGTAGCGCCGAGTACGGTTGCCCTCGCGGCGCACCACGAGCGCGATCTTGGCGTGGGTCTTGAGCGTGGCGAGCCCGGTGATCACGTGGATCCCCGCGGCTTCGAGACTCTGGGCCCAGCCGATGTTCAGCTCCTCGTCGAACCGCGCTTTCAGCTCGACGAACACTGAGACGTCCTTGCCGTGGGCCGCGGCGCGACGCAATGCGTCGCCGATTGCGGAGGGCCCCCCGGGCCGGTAGAGCGTGAGCTTGATCGCGACCGTCGCGGGATCGTCCGCCGCCTCGGTGATGAATCGCTCGAAGCTCGCCGCGAACGAATCGAAGGGATGGTGCACCAGCACATCGCCGCGATCGAGCGCCGTGAAGATCGAGCGCTCCCCGCCAAACGGGTCCCGGGCGGCGTAGCGACGGTAGTCGAGCCCCGCCCGCGACACCTGCGCGGCGATCTCGTCGAGCGCGCTCAGATCGACCGGATCCCCGGCCTCGTACACGTCCGAGGGACCGAGCGCGCTGTGCAGCTCGCTCTCCTCGAACCGCAGCTCGCGTTGCAACAGATCACGCAGCTCCTGCGGCATATTGCGCTCCACCTCGATGCGCACGACGGGACCCCAGGGCCGGCGGCGCACCTCCTCGGCGACGGCCTGAACGAAACTCGCCGTCCCCAGCTCATCGAGGTGAATGTCGCCGCTACGCGTGACGCGAAAGGCATGCGCGGCGACGACCTCGCGGCTGGGAAACAGCTCTCCCACCTGCCCGCGCACTACGGATTCGGTCGGCACCATTCCTCCGGGCACGGCCAGGAGCCTGGGCAGCGAGGCCGGCAGCTCGACGGCGGCGAAGTGCACCGGGCCCTCGGCCTGGTCGCGCAGCATCACCGCGAGTGCGACCCGGCGGTCACCGAGCTGTGGAAAACGGTGCCCCGGCGCCCGCGTGAGCGCCTTGGGAGTGAGGAACGGCATGATCTCGGACCGGAAGCGCTGCGCCAGCGGCGCGCGCTCGTCCGTGCCAAGATCGGCCCAGTCCGCGAGCCGGATCCCGGCGGCGGGCAGCGGACCGGCCGCGAGCTCTGCCAGCACGCGGTACTTACGCGCGATCAGTGGACGCAACCGGATCGCAATCGCGTCGAGCTGCTCGAGCGCCGACATCCCGTCGGGGGACGGCTCCACGACGCCGGCGGCCACCTGTTCCTTGAGCGCACCGATTTCGACCATGAAGAAGTGGTCGAGGTTGGTGCTGAAGATCGACAGGAACCGCAGCCGCGCCGCAAGCGGGGTCTCGGGATCCTCCGCCAGCGCCAGCACGCGGGCGTTGAATTCAAGCGAGCTCAGCTCGACGTTGATGAACTGGTCTGGAGCGCGGGTCGCGGCGTCGCGAATCTTCGCCGGGAGCACCGGCACGCGCAGCTCGCTGAGTGTCAGCCGCGCGCGCTCGTCGGTCGATCCCCCAGACACCGGCGCGGGTGGCGCATCAGCCTCGAGGGGCGCGGCGGACCATTCCGGCACCAGCTCCGAGCGCGCCGCCACCGCCAGCGCTGCCAGCGTCGCCGCATCCCGCAGCACCGGCGACCCGACGCGCGCCACGATGTCCGCGGGAGCGAACCATTGCAATCGTTCGGGCGGCGCCGCCGTGAGGTCACGGCGCAGCCGCCGCACCAGCCAGACTTCCACGACCGGCTGCCCATCGCCGCCCGGGGTGACGCCGAGCAGCCGGACCTCGCCTTCCGCGTTGCCAAACCAGCGACGCATCGCGCGACGGCAGGCATCCTGTCCCGCGCCGTCTTCGAGCGGCAGCTGCAGCGCCGCCCCGGCGTGGCACAGGGCCATGCGGCCATGCGCCACGGCGACGACGGCGACGCGACGGGACGTGCCGGTCGATTCGGCCACCCGCTCCGTCCGCGCATCGAGCAGCTGTGCGGCATGATCGACGCGATCGAGTCTCGCCGGCCCGACGCCGTAGCGCGCGGGGATCGTCCGTTCCAGACGGGACAGCGGCACCACGCCCCAACGATCGCGCCATACGACGAGCTCGTGGAACGCGAGGCCGGCACCGCCGCGGCGTGTCGTGATCGTGTCGAAGGCAAAATGGAACTGGCCGATGGGGATGATCGGGAGCCGGCCCCGGCGCTGCCACCGCTCGACCTGCAGCTCGAACTGCAGCACGAGCCGCTCCGGATCCACGAGCGCGCGCAGGCGGCGCGCGGGCTCGGCGCCGCCGCGGAACACGTCGCGCGGGTCGAGCTCCTGGACCGCTGCCTCCCAGCGCCCCGCGCCGGGAGCGTCGAGCGCCAGCCAGCGGCGGTCGTCCATGTCGAAGCGCAGGCGGCAGCGCGCGCCGCGCCGGGCGAGGTCGCGCTCCGCCGTCTCGAAGTAGAGATCGCGGTAGTACGTGTGCGCCGGCGGTCCGCTCGCGAGCCCCAGCGGCAGCGGTGCGGCGAGGAGCTCGTCGCGCAGCGCGGTGCTGGGGATGTCCCAGCGGCGTTCCGTTACGGCGCCCACGACCGGCGCGTCAGATCAGCGGCGCGCGCAACCGTTGATGAACTCGCGCCGCGTCGCGCCGGCATCGTTGATTGTGTGGTAAAAGTCGTCGTAATAGTCGAGGGCCTGCTTCACACGTTTCGGCTCGAGCCCCTGCTGGGCGCGGTACAACGCATAGATGGAATCCTTCTGCGCGTTGAATCGCGGCAGCAGGCGCTCGAGGATCTGGGGGATGTAGCACTGCGAGTTCCGGAACGTGCGCTGGCGCACGGTCACAAGATTGAGCGACGGATCGGGGACCGCGTACGGAGCCCAGATGACCCCCGACCAGTCGAAATCGTACGCGACCGGAAAATACGCACCGCTCGAATCGCGCAGCACGACCACGTTATGCAGCGCGGAGACCGCCCAGTCGGTGTTGCCGATCATGTATTGAAAGACCGCAAAGAGGGCCATCTGATCGGCGTCGGTCTCGCCCTGATTCACCCCGCTGGGATACACCGTCATGTGATTGCGCCGGGCCATCTTCTCGTCGTCTTCCAGGAAGAAAGCGTACCGGGTTTCGGGTTTGTGCTTCGGGTTGGCATCCACGTAGGTGACCTGGGCAAGCCGCGTCCGGAAGCTCAGGTCGGTCAGCCGATTGTAGATCCGGTAAATGAGATGCTCTTCCAGCAGGTAGTTCGCGTAGCTGCCGCCGCTGCGGCACTGCCCCACGAGCTTCAGACCCTTCTGGTTCGCGAACACCGTCCCTCGGACCTGGTCGCGATTGAAGACGATTTTGAGCGGCGGGTACTGGCAGATTTTCAGGCGGTAGTGGCCGCGGGTGTAGACCTGGACCTTGAGAGTGACGCTGTCCCCGGCTGCGCCGACGACGGTCAGCGTCCCCGGGAGGGTGTCCTTCTTGGTGCCGCGATCCCTGGAGAGAGCGCCGAAGTCGGCGGCAAACGTCACGCGCAGCGGCGGCGTCGACTCGAACAGCGGCTGTGGCTTCGGAGCCGACGTATCGGTTGCCGCGGCCGGTTGCTGCGCGAGGAGGCCGGCGCTGATCCCCGGGAGCAAAACCAGGACGGAGAGGAGTCGGGACAAGGGTGTCAGAGGTGCTGCACGGCCTTGGCGACCAGCGCGCGCGCCTGATCGTAGGGAATGGTGCGCAAGTCGACGGTCAGCATCACGTCCTGCTTCACGGCGCTGAACTGCAGCCCGGAGATCAGCGCGCCTGCGTCCCAGGGACCGGCCACCGCGGTGTCAGTCTTGAGACCGCCATCGGTCAGCTGTGTCCCGATGCCCTGCGCGTGCATCGTCCCCTGCACCTGTTGCATGAACTTGCCGAACTCCGAATCGCCGGCGGGGGCACTGGGTGGCGTGCCGCCCACCTGGCGTTGCACGAGGTTCGCCGTATAGAGGGCCCCTTCCAGGGCGGCGAAGCCATCGCGCCATTGCACGGAGAGGAGCACCGTCTGGCCACCGAGCCCACGGCGCGCGGCGAGCGTGAACGTACAGCTGCTACTGTCGGCGGCGATCTGGGGAGCGCGCGCCAGCCGCCCGATGATCGCTTCGACTTCCGCGCGCGGCACCAGCGTGCAGGGATCGCGCGGCTGGACGAACGGGGCTGGGGCCGAGCGAGCCGCGGCGCCGCCATCGTAGGCCAGCGGAGCGGCGACCCGTTGCAACGCCTGGTCGGCGAGCTCCGCCGCTCCGGCCACCCCCGTGCCGCTCCCCTGATAGCCGACATCGACCATCGCGTCGCCCTTGCGCACCATGAGGTGCCCGGGGAGGAGATGCATCTCGTCCCAGTGGCCCTTCAGGGAGGCGAGCTCCGCGCTGTCGATGCCGAACACCGGGCTCGCAATCTGGACCCCGAGATTGATGGCTCGCATCCCGAGCTGGGCGCCGTCGAAGGTGACGTCCATGACGAGGTGGCGGCCGACCGGTGTCTCATACCGGCAAGCGGCGCCGTCGGGAGCGGGGTTGCCGCCCGGCTCGACGCGGTAGGGGTCGTGACGCAACGCACCCAGCACCTGCTCCGCCTCGGCGCGTGTGAGCAGCGCACAGGGATCGTGGGCGGCGCGATCCGCGGCGCGGTCGAGGGCGCCGGCACGACGCAAGGAGTCGACCATCCGCGAGATGCGATTCTGCTGCTCGCGCATGCAGCCGGTGGCACTGGCCAGGGCCACGGCGAGCAGCAGCAGGGTCGGTTTCATGAAAACGGCGCAGCTCCGGCAGCGTGGTGGCACCGCGTGGTGTGCAAGCAAGCTACGGACCGGGGCCCCGCTGGCAAGGCTACTGCAGGATCATGATCCTTCCCACCGCAGGCACGCCGCTGCCGTTCACCAGAAACAGCATGTAGGGCCCGGGCGGCGCGATGTTGCGGCTCGACGGCAGCGTGACCGATATCCCGCCGCTCACCTGCGAGAAGCTGAGCGTGATGAGCCGCTGCCCTTCGTCGAAGGCGTGGGTGACCGAGCCGAACCGAATCAACGTCACCTTAGTGATGCTGGCTGCGTCCGTTGTCAACGCTGTGAGGGTCTGTCCGTAGCCCGGCGTGCCGGTCACGCCCGTCACGGTGGGACGGGCTCCCTTGAACAGGTACGGCGGCGAGAAGATCTCGTAGTTGTAGTTGTCGACGGTCCCGCCGCCCGCTCCACCGCCGGCGTGAATCACCCGCCCGTCCGGCAGCAGCAACGTCGTCGAGTGATAGCCGCGGAGTAACGGGGCGCTGCTCGCCAGGGTTGTCCAGACACCGGTGCCGGGGTTCCACAGCTCCGTGGCGTTGACTTTCAGGGCGGGATTGGAACGGTCGCCGTTCACGCCTCCCGTCACCAGGACCTGCCCGTCCGGCAGCACCGTCGCGTTGAGGTTCCAGCGGGCGTAGGTCAACGAACCCGTGTAGGTCCATTGCGGATTCAACTGGTTGAGATCGATGATCTCCGCTGTACTCGTCGGTGTCGAGTTGCCGCCCACGAAGAGGATCTTTCCCGATTCGTACATCACCGCCGACCCGTAGGTGCGCGATCCGTAATGCATGGAGGGGCCGGGCGTCCAGCTGCCCGAGCCGGAGACGTCGAGCCATTGCGACTGCTGCATCGGCCCGGCGGCGAAGAGGCGGCCGTCGGGCGCGATGAAGTCGCGCGGGTAATTCGGCAACGCGAGGTTTGCGCCAGAAAGCGAACGCCAACTCGTCCCGTCTCCCATCTCCGGGATCGGCACGGTGCTCCCGTTTTCGTCCGCGCCTCCGATCGTCACGACCTGGCCGTCCGGCAGGGTCGTGACCGTCGGATACCACCGGGCGTAGGCCATGTTCGGTCCCGTGATCCACGACTTGGAACCGGGATCGAAGATGTCGGTGTTGAAGTGGCCGAGACCGTTCCCCGACCCACCACCGCTCACGAGCAGCCGCCCGTCCGGCAGCCAGCTGTGGCCGCTGCAGAACGTGATTTCGGAAATGGACTTGGCGGTGAATAATCCGGTCGCGGGATCGAACACCTGGGGAATTGCGCTGGTGCCCCCGAAGATCAGCACCGTGCCATCGAGCAGCAGGTGCTGGTGCACCTCGATGATCGGGGACGACAGCACCGCCGACCACTGACCCAGCAGCGCTTCCGTCCCACCCGTTGTCACATTCACGCTGGCGCTGCCGCTTACCCCTTCACTCGTCGCGGTGATCGTCGCCGTCCCTGTTGCGACGCCCGCAACAAGACCCGACGAGGACACCGTGGCGATCAAGGATGCATTGGTCGCCCAGGTGATCGTGCGCCCAGTCAGTGGTTGACCCTTGCCGTCCTTGGGCGTCGCCGTGAGCTGCACCGTCCCTCCGACCACGATGTTCGACGACCCCGGAGTGACCTCGACCGACGCCACCGGCTCGGCCGTGGCCACGACGGCGATGCTCGAGGTCCCCGTCACCCCCTCGCTCGTCGCCGAGATCGTCGCCGACCCCACCGTGACGCCCGTGACCAGTCCAGCCGACGACACCGTCGCCACACCGGGCGCGTCACTCGCCCAAACGATCGTGCGGCCGGTCAGTATCTCGCCCCCTGCTTCGAACGTCGCCGCGCTGAGTTGTAGCGTCGCCCCTACCGCCACGGTCGCCGACTGTGGGCTGACCTCGACCGTGGCGACGGGCTCCACCGGACCGCCAGCCTTGATCTCGACTGCCAGAGTCCCGGCCTTCGTCAGGGTGGACCAGCTCGCTCCGGCCGTCGGCTGATTGACCGCCCATTCCGCTTCGAGCGCCGAAGTCTCCCCGGACGACACCTCGGCGAGCTCCGTGAACCCGGTGCCCGGAGTGACGATGGGGCCATTCTTGGCCACGCCGACGACGCTGTAAGCGACATCGTTGGCCGACGCGAAAGTCGCGAGCGGAACCGACAAGCTGGTCGCTGCGTCGCTGCGCGCCGTCGCGGACTGCACGATTGCCCCCGAGCCGTTGGTGCCGCTCGTCTCGACGCCGCCCCACTGCGACACGATCCATTGGCAGTTGGAGACACTACCGGCAAACTTGATTGTGAGAGGCCCGGTGCCGGGCGATCCGCTCAATGCTCGGAAGATGATGAGGCGTTTGGTGGGCGAGCCTTGTGTATCGAAATCCACGCTCGCCACGAGATCCCAGGCCGCCATACCACCGCCCGTCACAGTCGGCGTGAGCCCACCGCCGGAGCGACGCGTCAGGACCGCCACCGTGATGAGCGCGTTGGGCGCGGGAGAGATCGAGGCCGTCGTGTAGACCTTCGCGTTCGCCGCGTTGTTGCCCGATGTGAGCAGTGTGTGAGTGATGTCGGCAGAAGTCTGGCTGCCCACCGTCACCGTCGCCGTTTGCGCAACCGCGGTTCCGCCGATCGTGGCGGAGATGGTCGTGACCTCTGCCATCGTTGACGTCAACGTCCCCGTCGTCACGCCGCTCGAGTTGGTCGTGCCGGCGGGTTGTCCGAGAACGCTCATGCTCCCCGTCTGGGTCAGGACGACCGTAGCGCCGCTGATCGGATTCCCGTTGGCATCTTTCGCCGTCACCGTGATCGTGGACGTCGCGCCCCCGGGCGCGATCGAGATCGGTGAGGCTGAAACGGTCGATTGGCTCGCGGACACCGGCCCGGGTGTCACCGTGATGGTCGCGGTTTGTGTAACCGACGTTCCGTTGATCTTGGCCGAGATGGTCTTGGCCTCCGCGACGGTCGAAGCGAGAGTCGCGGTCGCTTGTCCGTTGCCATCGGTCGGACCCACCGGCTGCGTCAGCGTGTTCCCCGTTCCGGTAGCCGCCAGCAGCACCGTTGCACCGCTGACCGGGAGACTGTTCGCGTCCCTGGCTGTGACCGTGATCGTGGCGGTCGCGCCGCCGGCCTGGATCTGTGACGGCGCGGCCGTCACGGTAGAGAGCGATGCGGACACACCACCACCGCCGCCACCGCCCGTGCCGGCCTTGAGCTCGATACCCAGCGCCCCTGCGGTCTTGCTCGACCAGGCTGCATCGATGGTGTTGTCGTCCAGGGCCCACTCTGCGAACAGATCGCCGGTCGTGCCTTCACCCGAGGGTTGCTCGTCGATCCGCGTAAAGCCGTTGCCCACTGTCGCGCCGGGAGTGGCACTCGCGATACCAAACACCCCGTAGGCGACATCGGCGGGGTCCGCGAAGCCGCCGAGGGACACCGTCAGGCCGTTCACCGCGGTACCGGTCGTCGCCCCCGTCTGCACGATCGCCCCGCTGCCGTTCGTCCCGGAGATGTCGACGCCGTCC
>DATFSB010000193.1:0-16367 GCA_035262825.1 Gemmatimonadales bacterium
CTCCCCTTCCCATACTAGGAGTCCCATGTCGCACGATAAGCATCTCCGCTGTTCCTTCTGCGGGAAGTCGAAGGACTCGGTCCGGAAATTCATCTCCGGCCCGTCGGTCTACATCTGCAACGAGTGCATCGCGCTCTGCAATGAGATCCTCGCCGAGGACGAAGAGCGCGAAGTCTCCGAAGCGATTACTCAGGTCCCGACGCCGTCCGAGATCAAGGACGTGCTCGACCAGTACGTGATCGGACAGGAAAAGGCCAAGAAGACGCTCGCCGTCGCGGTCTACAATCACTACAAGCGCATCAACTCCCACTCGGCGAAGGACAACGAGGTCGAGCTCGACAAGAGCAACATCTTGTTGATCGGGCCGACCGGTGTGGGCAAGACGCTCCTGGCGCAGACGCTGGCGCGCATTCTCGACGTGCCGTTCACCATCGCCGACGCCACGACGCTGACCGAAGCGGGCTACGTCGGCGAAGACGTCGAGAACATCCTGGTGCGGCTGCTCCAAGCAGGCGACTTCAACGTCGCCGACTGCGAGCGCGGCATCGTCTACATCGACGAGATCGACAAGATCGCGCGCAAATCGGAGAACCCGAGCATCACGCGCGACGTGTCGGGCGAAGGCGTGCAGCAGGCACTGCTCAAGATTCTCGAAGGCACCGTCGCGAGCGTGCCGCCCCAGGGCGGCCGCAAGCATCCGCAGCAGGAATACATCCAGGTCAACACCAAGGACATTCTGTTCATCTGCGGCGGCGCGTTCGACGGCCTCGAGAAGATCATCGAGGCGCGCACCGGTCGGCGGCGCATCGGCTTCACCAAGGAAGACATCGAGGCCGGTGTCGTCGAGAAAGTGAAGAAGAATCCCTTCGCCGACGTCGAGCCCGACGACCTGCTGCGCTACGGGTTGATTCCCGAGCTGGTCGGACGGCTCCCCGTCACCGTACCGCTCGACGCGCTCGATGAAGAAGCGCTGGTGCGCATCCTCGTCGAGCCGAAGAACGCGCTCACCAAGCAATATCAGAAGCTGTTCGAGCTCGAGACGGTGCGGCTCACGATCGAGAAAGAGGCGCTGCGCGAGATCGCCAGGAAGGCGCTGAAGCGCGGCACCGGCGCTCGCGGCCTGCGGGCCATTCTCGAAGAGATGATGACCGACATCATGTTCGACCTGCCGAGCCGCGATGACGTCCGGGAAGTGGCGGTGACCCGCGAGACCGTCACCGAAGGCCGGCCGCCGCTGCTCGTGACCGAGCGGGCGCGGCACAAGAAAGAAGCCTGACCGAGCCGCCTGCTCCCCGCTTCATCGGCGCCTTTCCCCGCGCCGACGTCACGCTCGATCCGCCGCTCTCCGAAGTCGCCTTCATCGGCCGTTCCAATGTCGGGAAATCGAGTCTGATCAACTCGCTGGTGGGGCGGCGGATTGCGCGGACGTCCGCGACGCCCGGGAAGACGCGGGCCCTGAACGTCTATGTGGTCAGTGGTCGGTGGCCGGTGGCCGGTGAAAGTCGGCAATCAACATCTGGCCACCGACCACCGACCACCGACCACGCCTTTTATCTCCTCGACCTCCCCGGCTACGGCTACGCCCGCGCGTCCAAGACCGAGCGCGCCGCCTTCGCCGGCCTCGTGCGCCACGTCATCCTCCGCCCGCGCCTCGCCGGCATCGTGTGGCTGCTCGATATCCGCCACGACCCCTCCGCGGGCGACCGCGACATGCAGGACATCCTCGCCGGCGCCGGCACCCGCGTGCTCGCCGCGGCGACGAAGAGCGACAAGCTGTCGCGCACGCGCCGCGTGGAGCACGCCCTCGCGCTGCGGCAGGCGCTGGGACTCGACGATGACCAGCTCGTGGTGACGAGCGCGCAGACCAAAGAGGGCCTCGACGAGCTGCGGGAGGCCGTCGCGGCCTTGGTGTCGTGAGCCCTGCTCCGATCCGCGTCGCGTTCGTCAGTCATCACCCCCATCTGCGGATGGGCGGCCAGCGCAGCATGGCGCTCCTGATCGAGTACCTCGACCGCACCGCCGTGCAGCCGCTCGTCATCTGCCCTGGGCCCGGGGACCTCGCCCGTCACCTCGCCGCCATCGACTGTCCCGTCGCCTTTATCCCGCTGCATCACATCAAGCCGCGCACCCTCGGCGCTGTGTGGCGCTCGAGCCGCCGCATCCGCGCCCTGCTCGAAGAGCGCGCCATCGACATCATCGCCCCCGACGCCCCGCGTGACGCGTTCACGAGCGGGGTCGCCAAAATCGGCTCGGCGACGAAGATGGTCTGGTTCGTACGCCTCACCGTGCGCCACAACCTCGACCCGGTCCTCGTCCGGATGGCGGACGGCGTGATCGGCGTTTCAGACGACGTGCGGCGCCGCTTCTCCCGCTGGAAGCGCTTTGCCGCGCGCTATCGCACCATCCTCGACGGCGCGGATCTGGAGCGGTTTCAGCCCGTCGCCGATCGCCCCGCGTTGCGGAGCGAGCTCGGCGTCCCCCTGGACCGGCCGGTGCTGCTGTTCGTGGGACAGATCAAAGAGGCCAAAGGCGTGCTCGACATCGTGGATGCGATGGCGCGACTCGGGCGGGGGCCGATCCTCTACATCATCGGGACCCCCGACCCGCCGGCGATCCTCGGGGAGATCGCGCGGCGCGCTCAGGCAGCCGGTCTCGCCGAGGACATCCGTGTGCTGCCGCAGCAGGAAGACATTCAGCGGTGGATGCAGGCCGCCGACGTGCTCGTCAGCGGATCGCACCAGGACACCGAAGGGTTGTCGCGCGTCCTGTTCGAAGCCATGGCCTGCGGGGCCGTGCCAGTGGCAACCGATATTCGCGGCAACCACGAAGCCCTCACACCGGAAACCGGTATTCTCGTTCCGGAGCGTGATCCCGATGCGATGGCCAGCGCGGTGCGCAGCGTGATCGCGGCGTCGCCCGAGCGGCTGGCCGCCTGGCACAGCGCCGGACGCGACAGCGCGCGAGCGCGCTACGACATCCGCACGCAAGTGCGCGCGGTAGAAGCGTTTCTTCGAGACGTGGTGCGCGGCTCCCTTGCGTCACCTCCCGGCGGGGATGAGACTTCGCGGCATGACGCGTAGCGCTGCGTTGGTTGCCCTCCTCGTCCTCGCCGCCTGCCTCCCCGGCACGCACGCGGGCGCGCAGGGTGCCGCGCCGGCCGCCCTCGGCGACACGGTCCCCCCGGGATTCGGCACGCTGCGGCGCGACGACATCACGCTGCGCTTCGCCTCGACGCAGCTGCAGCTGCAGATCCTCCCGCTGGACGAGCGCGTCATCCGACTGCTCGCGCCCGATACGTACCGGTCGCTCGAGCAGCTGATCTAGAGCAGGCAGAAGGACATCACCGATGCCGGCCAGCGCGCGGGCGTCGTGAATCCCGCGCTCGTCCTCGTGACCTTCTACGGCCAGGCACCGGGGGCCCGCTTCACGCCCGAGGACGTGCAGATCCAGAGCCGCGGCCGGCTGTTCCGCCCGCAGGCGACGGTGCCGCTGTCGCCGACGTGGGGGACGTTGCAGCTCGACCTGCGCCAGCAGGCCGTGGCGATCTATCTGTTCGAGGACGATCTCACCTGGTCGGAGGACGCCTCCGCCGACTACCAGGGCACCCAGGCGTCGTGGAGTCATTCGTTCCAGCTGCTGCAGACCGAGCGGGCGCGAGTCCGCGCGAGGGCGATGTCCGAGCCGAAACCCTAACGCAGGGAATCCAGCCTCACCCGACCATCCAGATCCGAGCTCCAGTGGACGTCGTCATCCACACAGACGACGGACGTGTGGACGCGCGGTGCGAGCGCCAGAGCGCTATCACACCCGATCACATAAAACGCCGCCGACCAGCCGCCGGCATCCGCTGCGCTCGGCGCCATGGCGGCGACGACCCTTGTGCGGGTAGCGGGCTTCCCGGTACGCGGATCGAGCACCTCGTCCTGGGTCTCGGCCACCGACATCGTGCTCACCGCCCACGTCCCGGCCGGAACGAGGAGCCGCGTTTGCGGGGCCAGAGTGTGGTTGGGATCGACGATCCCGACGACGCGCGCTCCCGACCAGTCGGAATGGATCAGGTATTGCCCACCCGAGCTGATCACGGCGCTGTCGGCGGCGCCGTGGAGCGCGGCGAGTGCGCGGTCCAGCGCGTACCCACGGCCGAGCTCGCCCAGGTCAACGTGCACTCCGCGCGGCAGGGTGACGGTGGCGCGCGTAGTGTCGACGGCGAGGGCGCGGAATTTCCCGGCTGCAGGGTCGAACGCCCCGTCCGACGCGCGCGCCAGCGCGAGCGCTCGCAGCACCAGCCGGGCGAGCCCCGGCGAGACGCCCTGAGTCCCAGGTCGATCGCCCAGACGGGCCAGCGCCGCCTCGACCGCCGCCGCCGAATCGAGCGCCGCGGCGACTGCGTGGTCGAGCCGCACTGAATCCGGTCCCCAGGCGGCGACCGAGATCAGCACTCCCCGTGCTTCGCGCACCCGGGCGATGTAGGGCGGCGAGTGCCGGCCGCAGCCGCTCGCCGCGGCACAGCACAGCGCCGCGACGAGCCCGAGGCGTCGCATCCCCCGTGTGGACGGGGGCTTGAGCGGTCGGTCGATCCTGTAGCCCTGCATGAAGTTAGGGAAAATTATACTTTATCCGACGTGTCCTTCGTTGCATTCGTAGCGATTCTCGGGGTCGGCGCCGCGGGCAGCATCGTGATCTGGGGCGTGCACCGCCTGCGGCAGCGCTATCGCGCGTTGGAACGGGACCGCCAGCGCACCGCCGACGAGCTGAACCGTCGCCTCTCCGAGCTGTTCTGGCTGCAGGAGTTGTCCTACGTCCTCTCCGAATCGATCCAGCTGGAGCGCATCGTGGAGCAGGTGGTGCGCTACGCGATGCGGTTCATCGACGCCCGCGGCGCGCTGGTGGCGCTCGCCGGCGAGAATCCCGACGACGCGCTCACCATCGCCGCCGCCGAGGGCTCGCTCGCCGAGCTGAAGGGGACGACCGTCCCCGCCGGCGACCCGGGACTCGTGGCGCGGTCCTCGCGCAGCGAGCGGCTGGAGCTGATCCGCAACAGCGAAACCGGGGCGGCGCTGGCGAGCGGTACCCGTGTCGAGTCGGCGGCGGCCGTGCCGCTGCGCGCCCACGGCGTGGTGGTGGGCTCGCTCGTGGTCGCCGAGCCGCGCGGCGGCGCCCTGGCCCCCGACGACGTCCGCCTGCTCTCGACCGTGGCCACACACGCCGCAGTGGCGCTCGCCAACGGTCGCTTTTTCGATCTCGTGTCGCGCGGCAAAGAACAATGGGAGACGACGTTCGACGCTCTGTCCGAGGGACTCGCCGTCGTGGACGACCTGGGGCAGATCCGCCGCGCCAACCGCTCGCTCGCCGTGATGCTGAGCCAGCCGCTCCCCGACGTCATCGGCACGCATCTGTGCCACGCCCTGCTCGGCCGCTCGCACGCCCTGGTGCAGATGCTCGACGAAGTGCGCCGCGGCGAGCGGCCGGCCCCGCTGATCGAGCGCTCGGAGGTGAGCGGCCGCACGTTCCGCATCAACGCGGCGCGCATGGCGGAAGCGCGCGCCGATCAAACGGCGGTGGTGCTGGTGCAGGACGTGACCGAGCAGCAGGCGATGGAGGCGCAGCTCATCCAAAGCGAGAAGCTCGCCACGGTGGGGCAGCTCGTCTCGGGCGTCGCCCACGAGCTGAACAACCCGCTCACCTCGATCGCCGGCCTGTCGGAGTTCCTGCTGGAGCAGAAGGTGCTGGGAGCCGGCGACCGCGGGCACCTGAAAGTGATTCACGAGCAGGCCGATCGCGCTGGCCGCATCGTGCGCAACCTCCTGACCTTCGCGCGCAAAGGTCCGGCCGAGCGCGTGCGCGTCGACATCAACGACCTGGTGCAGCGCACGCTGCTCCTGATGAGCTATGATCTGCGGCTGCGCGACGTGGACACCCAGATCGTGCTCCCCGACGGCCTCCCGGAGGTGATCGGCGACCGCCACGCGCTGCAGCAGGTGGTGCTCAACCTGCTCACCAACGCCGCGCAGGCGGTAGGCGATCTGCCCGAAGGCCGCACCCGCGCCGTCCGCATCGATACCTGGGCGGACGGTCAGGTGCATCTGCGTGTGAGCGATACCGGGCCCGGCGTTCCCGAGCGCCTGGAGCGCCACCTGTTCACACCCTTCTTCACCACCAAGGAGCCGGGCCACGGCACGGGGCTGGGATTGTCGATCTCCTACTCGATCGTGGAGTCGCACGGCGGGCACTTGAGCTACGAGCGCAACTCGAGTGGCGGCGCGTCGTTCCGCATCGACCTGCCGGCCGCCCCGGCGGCGCGCCCGGCGCCGCCCGCAGCACCGCCGCCACCCGAGCCGCAGCTGCCGCCGTCGTTCGCCAAGCGCTCGATCCTCCTGGTGGACGACGATCCTGCCGTGCGCCGGCTCGTGCAGGCGCTGTTCGGCCGCGAGGGGCACCTCGTCCACGTGGCGAAGACGCCGGAACAGGCGTTTGCGATGGTGCGCGAGCGCGGCTACGACCTGGTGCTCGCCGACGGGCAGGTGAGCGCGAAGGGAAAACTGTTCGTGGAGGAGCTGGCCGTGCTGCATCCCGAGCTCAAGTCGCGGATGCTCGTGGCCACGGGCGACGTGCGCCCCGCGACCGAAGAGGCGCTGGAGCGCCTCGGCCTGCGTTACGTGCGGAAGCCCTTCAACCTGCGCGATCTGCGCGAGGAAGCAGCCCGGCTGTGGGCAGCGGTGCTGTCGTAGGCTTCTGACGGCCAGCCGTACGTCCCGAGATTCACCGCGCCGCCGGGCGCGAACTTCACCCCTTCCCGCAGCAACAACGCGCGCTGCAGCACCGCGCTGTGGTCGGTCGCGAGCGAAATGCGTCCCGCGGCATTGATCACGCGCCACCACGGCACATCGTCGTCCTCGGACAGCGCCGACAGCGCCCAGCCGACGGTGCGCGCGGCACCGGGCCGGCCGGCGAGTCGCGCGACGATTCCGTAGGTCGCGACGCGCCCCTTCGGAATGTGACGGACGATGCGGTAGATGCGGTGGTAGAACGGATTCACACGACGCGGGGCGTGTGCGGCGACGACCAGCAGAGTTTGTGCAGCGGTGCGGACGGCACCATGGTCACCGTCGGAGAGGAGGCTCGCCTAGGATACCCGCAGCACATCGTCCAGCAAGCCCCCGTCACCACCCCCCACTATTGACAAAACGTCGTCCAGTGCTCTGCGCTCCCGGGGCCAGGCGAAGCGGCGCGCCGCGTCCGACGGATGGAGCCAGCAGAAGTCGTCGTGCTCGTCGGAGAGACGCGGCTCGGCATCCGCCGCGACGATCGCGGCGAACGCGGGAATGATCGCGAGCTCGTCGGAGCCGTGCAGATAAAATCCTTCGATGCGGCTGAGATTGTAGAAGCGCTGCGGCGCGAGTCCCGTCTCTTCGCGCAGCTCGCGCACCGACGCCTGTACCGGTGTCTCGCCCGGCTCGATCGTGCCGTGGACCGTTTCCCACGATCCCGGATTGCGACCTCCCGGCGCGCGCCGCAGCAGCAGCACCTCGAGCCGGTCGCCCGCCCCGCGCAGTACGAACGTATCGACGAATTTGACCTGGATCGACGTCACGCCGGCCGGCGCCGGCCCAGCACCGCCTCGAGCCGGGCCGACAGCGCGCGCGCCCGGAACGGTTTCTGGAGGAAATCGTCGGCGCCGAGCTCGAACACGCGCACCTCGTTGTCTTCGTCGCCCTTGGCGGTCAGCACGATCACGGGAATCCCGGCGGTCGCCGGACGCGAGCGCAGCTGCGACAGCACTCCATAGCCGTCGAGCGCCGGGAGATTGAGGTCCAGGACGATGACGTCGGGTCCGACGCGGTCCACCTGATCGAGGGCCTGGACGCCGTCGCGCGCTTCGGAGACCTCGTAGCCGTCCCGTTCCAGCAGATCCTTGAGCACCTTCCGCAGGCTGTCCTCGTCGTCCACGAGCAGCACCTTGCGCGCCCCGCCCGCCGCGCCAGCCCGGCCTCCGGCGATCTCTTCCAGGAGCTCGAAGCTCGCGCCGAGCGGCTCCGTCGGAGCCGCGGGAGGCGGGACGGGCGCCGGCGAGTGGCGGGCCGCCGGCGGGGCGGCCGGAGCGGCAGCAGGCCCCGCGGCGGCTCCCCCGCTGCGCCGTGCGGGCTCCGGACCCGCCCGCTCCTCCGCCGGCATATCCACCACGCGCTGCAGCTCGTCGATCGACGTCTCACCCTTCAGCACGTGCGACAAGCCGCTGTGCCACAGCCCCAGCATTCCCCCCTTGCGGGCCGCCTCGGCGATCCGGTCCGCCGGTTCGCCGCTCGCGATGCGCCGCTCGACCTCGGGCGACATCGTCAGGACTTCGACGATGGCGAAGCGGCCGCGGTAGCCGGTCATGGCGCAGTCGGGACACCCGGCGGCGCGGTACAGCGTGGTGCCGTGGGGGATCCAGCGCTTCAGCTGATCGGGTGGGGCGTCGGTGTGCGCTTCCTTGCAGGTGGGACACAGCCGTCGCATGAGGCGCTGCGCCAGCACGCCGCGCAGCGCGGCGGCGATCTTGTACGGCTCGACGCCGATGTCGACGAGACGCGTCACGGCGTTGGCCGCGTCGTTGGTGTGCAGTGTCGACAGCACGAGATGCCCGGTGAGCGACGCCTGCGTCGCGATCAGCGCCGTCTCCTTGTCGCGGACCTCTCCCACCAGCACGACGTTGGGATCCTGCCGCAGGATCGAGCGCAGCGCCGCGGCGAAGGTGAGACCCGTTTTTTCCTGCACCTGGACCTGCACGATGCCGGGCACGCGGTACTCGACGGGGTCCTCGACGGTGACGATGTTCACGCCTTCGCTCTTGATCTGATTGATCATGCCGTAGAGCGTCGTCGTCTTGCCCGATCCCGTCGGCCCCGTGACGAGAATGATGCCTTCGTGGAACTGCAGCAGCTTCGTGATCGCCTCGATCTCGTGCGGCAGCAGGCCGAGGGTGTCGAGGGACTTGACCGTGGCGCGCGAGTCGAGGATCCGGATCACGACCTTCTCGCCGTGCGCCGCGGGCAGCGTCGAGACGCGCAGGTCGATCGGCTGCCCGTTCACCGCCACGCGGGCGCGGCCGTCCTGCGGGCGCAGCCGGTCGGCGATGTCGAGCGACGACATGATCTTGATGCGCGAGATCAGCGGCAGCCCCGCGGCGCGCGGGATCTTCATCACCTGGCGCAGCACGCCGTCGATGCGGTAGCGAACCGCCACGCCGGTATCCTCGGGCTCGACGTGAATGTCCGAGGCGCGCGAGACGATGCCTTCCGAGAGAATCAGGTCGACCAGCTTCACCACCGGTCGCGCGCCGGCCTCGGCTTCGGTGATGTTGTACTCGTCGGGCGCGATGGTGTCGTCGAGCTGGACGAGCTCCGCCGTTTCGCCCATCGTCTCGATGATCCGGTCGAGCGTCTTCTCCGGCCGGTACTGATGCTCGATCTGCTCGGAGATCTTGGACGGCGCGAGCAGCGTCAGCCGGATCTCGCGCCCCGTCGCGAAGGCCAGCGTCTTTTCCATGTCGAGGTCGGTGGGATTGGCCGTCGCCACCTCGAGGTAGGAATCGGTTTCCCGCATCGCCAGCACGCGGTAGCGTCGCGCGAGCGCCTCGGGCAGCGCGGTGCGCGCCCCGGGATCGATCTGGCTCACGTCGGCGATGCGCAGCCGGAACCGCGCCGCCAGCCGCTCCAGGATCTCGTCGTCGGTCGCGACCTTCTCCTGGACGACCGTCTCCCACAGCGTCTTCCCCGGCTCGGCCTTGGCCCGCAGCTCGGCGAGGCGCTCCGGCGTGAGCGCGTCCAGCGAATGGGACAACCACTCGTCGGGGAAGAGGGTCTCGGGCATGGAAATGGTAACCTAGCGGGGGGGCGCCGCGGGAAGCTAGACCGCCGTCACAGAACGCTCCAGAAATCACGCGTCACGTCGAAGGCGAGGTGCGTCCGGCCGCTCTGCGCGCCGTATCCGACTTCGAGCCGGAACACGCCGAGCCACTCGAGCCCGACGCCGGTGGTGACGCGCGCTCCCGGAGTGGCGCGCCACGGCGTGTTGGCGACCGGCGCGTCGGCCCACCCCGTGGCGATGAACGGCGCGACGGTGATCGAGCCCGGCGTACGGGCCGCGGCGCCGAGCGCGATGCTGGGAAACGGCGCCGGGATGCGCCACTCGACGTGCAGCAGCGCGCTGCGGCGACCGCCCCAGGCACGGAAGTCGTCGCCCAGCAGTGTGCCGCGTCCGCCGAGCACGAACGTGCGGTGCGCCGGCAGGCCGGCGGTTGCGACGCCGCCTTCGGCCCGCACGAGGAGTCGCGTGCCGCCCAGCGGCAGCAGGAGGTGGCCCGCCCCGGCGAGCCGCGCGTAGCGCGTGCCGCCATCGCTGCGACCCGCTTCGACGGAGACGTCGAACGCGTGATCGTGACGCACGGCGAGTCCGGCGCCGGCGCGGGCGAGCGCGATCGTTACGAAACTCACCGACGGACCGCCCAGCGCGGGGTTGGGCCGGTAGAGGCCGTTCGCCGGGGCGGCCCGCACCGTGAGCGTGGCCGGCGTCTCGCGGGCCACGCCCACACGCCACGACAGCGGCCCTGCCCCGCCGAGCCCGTCGAGCATCAGCCGGCCGCCCGAGACCCGCGCGTAGTCGCCGTCGTCGTGGCCGAACTCCTGCGCCGCGATCGAATTCACGACCGGGGAGACGATCGGGTGGTCGGCGACGTCGCGCACCTCGCGGTAGGCTTCGGCCGACACGCGCCGCGCGCCGAGCGCGGCGCGCAGCGACAGCGTCCCGTCGACCATCCGGTCGGCGAAGCCGTAGCTCGCGGACAGCCGCCCTTCGAGCGCTCCATCGCCGGCCCGCCACACCCACCCCGCGCCGGGCACGACCCCCTGCACGCGGTTGACGTGCAACAAGTCGCTCAACGATCGCGCCGCGACGCCGCTCTTGCGCCAGCTCGACAGCGCATGCCGGCCGGCGACGCGCGCGACCTCGGCGCGCAGCGCCGCGAGGTCGTTCTGGCGCGCCGGTTCCGACACCGGTCCCTCGGCGGAGTCGAGGCTCGAGTGCCAGGGGAACGAGTCGCGCTCCGCTTTCGGCGCGACGATGATCTCGGGTCCCGCGAACCACGCGCCGGTGAGCCCGTCGTTGAACTGATAGCCGTCCACGTTCCAGCGGCCGCGGATGATGCCGCGCGCCGGCAGATCGAGCATCATGGCGTGGCGCCGGATTTCGATCTCCTGGTGGCGCGGCAGCCACCAGCGCCCGGCATACAACGCGTTGTCGAGCACGACGCTCACGTCCTCGAGCGACGGATCGCGGTACGCGGTGGGGGTGAAGTTGAACGCCAGCCGCACGACGTCGGCCGACTCCAGGTCGAGGTAGGCCGTGCCGACGATGCGCGCGGTGTGGAATTCCTTGGGACGAAACGCCAGCTGGACGACGCGCACCTCGCGGTCGGGCAAGTCGAGGGTGAGAGTGTCTCCGGCCGCGTAGTCGTAGAGCAGCGGTCCGCCCGCGGCGAGCGGATGCGGCACGTCCTGCACCTCGTCGCCGTCCCCGAGGCGGATACTCTTCCCGAAGCCGTTCTGGATGATGCCGAGGTGATCCTGGTGATACACGATGTCGGTGGGCAGCTCGGCGCGATCACGCCAGCCGATGATGCGCTGCTTGCTGGCGCCGGGGGACTTCCAGTACACTTCCAACTCGAGTTGATCCGCCTTGATGAGGCGTGGCGGCTGCGTCAATCCCTCACCGAATGCGCCGAGGAAAAAGAGAAAGCCATGCGCCTGGGCCCGGTAATCGTGGAGCGAGGTGTCGGCGGCGGCGCCGACGCGCCGCGTAATCGCGCGGTCGGCGAGGGCGCGCGCCTCGGGGCTGTTCCACTGCTGCGCGCGAGCGACCACGGGACAGGTGAGCAGCAGCAGCGCCAGCGGCGCGGGACGCACGCCGGTCAAGCTACGCGGCGCCTGGTGGCGGCGTCAAGCGTGGCGCTGGCCGCCTGCGGCGCCACCGCCACCTGCGGCGGCGGGACGACCGGTGTCGACACCGGCGTGGCCCGCACCGCCCTGCTGGCGCTGGCCCGCTTCGACTCCGCCCCTCCCGCCAGTCCCGCCACCTGCCTGTTTCATAACAATGTGTTGTTCACCTGTACCGTGAATTATTCGGATAGCGTCCAGACGCTGTTCGCCTCGATCCGCTTCTCGCCGCACAGCATCGTTTCGCGCAACGACTCGCTGGTGTGCGATACCTGCACTGTCGGGGTGAGCATCACGATCGCACCCGGGAGTTACGAATTCGACGTCGGCCCGCCCTCCCTGGTGTTCAATCAGACCGGCGAACCGGTCGCGACCGTGTCGTTCGGCCGCTACGCCGACCCCACGGTATACACCCAGAGCAGCCGCTATGCTTCCGCCGCCGCCTTCGAGCAGGCGCTGGAGCTGTGGCGGGAGCGCACGCCGGATCACTGGGTGGAAGGACGCAACAGCTCGCACTCCGGGCCGACCGCCGTTACCGGCGCTCTCGAAGGCCCCGGGAGTTATCTCCTCGGCGCGCTGAAGTGACCGATCCGCGCGCGGAGTTTCTCGCCCGGGCGGGTCGCGGCGGAGTCGTGCCGCTGGCGCGCGAGATCGTGCTCGATGCCGACACCGCGCTCGCGGCCTACGCCAAGATCGCACGACCGCCCTACGGCTTTCTGCTCGAATCGGTCACCGGCGGCGAGCGCTGGGCGCGCTACACCTTTCTCGGAACCGAGCCGCGCGAAGTGTGGCGCTACCGCGGCCGTGCGGTGGAGCGCTGGACGGCGGCCGCCGGCTGGCAGAACGCCGGCGAAACGGCCGACCCCATCGGCCACCTCGCTCAGCGGCTGCGCTCCCTCGTGCCGATCGCCGTGCCCGGCCTGCCCCCCTTCACCGGCGGGGCGGTCGGCTACCTCGGCTACGACCTGGTGCGCACGATCGAGCGGCTCCCCGCGTCGCCGCCCGACACCCTCGACCTGCCCGACGCGGTGATGATGATCGCGGACAGCCTCGTGATCCTCGACAACCTCTTCGGCCGCGCCATCGCCGTCGCGAACGTGGAGGTGCCCCCCGATGCGCCGGGCCGCCAGCGGGTGCAGCTGTACGAGGCCGCCGAGGCGCGCCTCGACGAGCTGGTGCGGCGCCTCGAGGGATCGCACGCGCTCGCCCCGCTCGCGCCACCCGCCGCACCTCCGTCTCCGGTGAGTACCACCCGCTACCCGCAGGAGGCGTTCGAGCGCGACGTCGGACGCGTGCTGGAGCATATCCGGGCCGGCGATGCGTTCCAGACCGTGCTGTCGCGGCGGCAGGAGGTGCCGGTGCACGTCGATCCGCTGCGCCTGTACCGCTGCCTGCGCGCCCTCAATCCCGCTCCGTACCTCTTTTATCTCGCGCTCGATGACTTCGCCCTGGTGGGCAGCTCCCCCGAGGTCCTGGTGCGCGTGACGGGAGGCGAGGTCACCGTCCGGCCCATTGCCGGCACGGCGCAGCGCGGCCGCACTCCCGAAACGGACGAGATCCTGGCCAAGGCGCTGCGCGGCGACGCGAAAGAGGTCGCCGAGCATCGCATGCTCGTGGATCTGGGACGCAACGACGTGGGGCGGGTGGCGGTGTACGGCAGCGTCCGCGTCACGGAGCTGCTCGCGATCGAGCGCTATTCGCACGTGCAGCACCTGGTGAGCGAGGTGCGCGGCACGCTACGCGACGGCTACGACGCGCTCGACG
Organism: Gemmatimonadales bacterium; assembly: GCA_035262825.1. GTDB lineage: Bacteria > Gemmatimonadota > Gemmatimonadetes > Gemmatimonadales > GWC2-71-9 > DASTHG01. Next base: position 13,734 of record DATFSB010000193.1, read on the forward strand.
CGTTCAAGGCCTGCTTCCCCGCCGGCACCGTCACCGGCGCGCCCAAGGTGCGGGCCATGGAGATCATCGACGCCCTCGAGCCGCAGCGGCGCGGTCCTTATGCCGGCGCCGTCGGCTACGTCGGGTGGGGCGCGACCAGCCTCGACACCGCGATCGCGATCCGCAGCGCCGTGGTGCAGCGCGACCGCGTGGTGCTGCACGCCGGCGCGGGAATCGTCGCCGACTCGGTCCCGGCTCGCGAGTACGCGGAGACCGAAGCGAAGGCCGCCGCGGTGTTGCGGGCCCTCGCGCTGGCGCTCGCCTGATCGGCGATTCCGCTCCCAACTCCCCGGGGTATATTTTTCGACCGTGTTCAAACTGCTGAGCACCTCCGGCGACCAAGCGATCGACCTGGCCGAAGGTCGCACTCTGGTCGTCGGCCGCGCCGTCACCAGCGACGTTCCCATCTACGATCCGACGATCTCCCGGCGCCACGCCGAGATCTCGCTCGGACCGGCCGGGGTTCGCGTCAAGGACCTGGGCTCCTCCAACGGCACGTTCCTCAACGGCGCCCGGATCACCCAGGCCGACGCGACCGCCAACGACGTGATCACGTTCGGCAAAGTCGCCTTCAAGGTGGCGACGATCACGCCGCCGGCGCGCCCATCCACCCCCACACCCGAATCGGGCCAGACGTCCGGTTCGCGCGGGATTCCGCAGGGGACGATCGTGCGCCAGATGCCGGTGAGCCCGTCGTCGGGCGGCGTCCCGGCGATCGTGCACGGAGGCACGGCCGCCTCGGCGTCGGGCGGCGGCCACCTCAAAGTCGCGGCTCAGACGGAGTCCGAGCGGCAGCAGAAGAAGCTGACGCTGCTGTTCGAGATCGCCAAGGAGCTGTCGCGCCAGCAGGACCCCGACCAGGTGCTCAACAAGGTGATCGACGTCACCTTCCAGATCTTCAACGTCGACCGCGTGTCGATCCTGCTGCTCGATCCGCGCACGTCGGAGCTCGTGCCGCGCCTGTCGCGCAACCGCTCCGGCGACACGACCGCCGCCCGCGTGCCGCAGTCCATCGCCCGCAAGGCGGTGGACGACCGCGTGGCGATCCTCTCCGACAACACCGCCGAGGACAACCGCTTCAAGGGTAAGTCGATCCTGATCCAGAGCGTGCGCAGCGCGATGTGCACCCCGTTGCTGCGCGCCGATCAGTCGGTGCTCGGCATCCTCTACGTCGACAACCAGACCGCGATCCAGTCGTTCACCGACGAGGACCTCGACTTCCTGATGACGTTCGGCGGCCTGTGCGCGGTGGCGATCGAGAATTCCCAGATGTCGGAGCGGATCCGGCGCGAGGCGATGGTGCTGTCGAACTTCCAGCGCTACTTCGCCCCCAACGTCGCGGCGCAGATCGCGCAGCAGGAAGGCGCCGTCACCCTGGGCGGCGACAAGCGCCCGGTCGTGATCTTCTTCTCCGACATTCGCGGCTTCACCCCGATGTCCGAGAACATGAATCCCGACGAGGTCGCGAAGCTCCTGACCGAATACTTCACCGAGATGGTGGAGATCGTGTTCGAGCACGCCGGCTCGCTCGACAAGTTCATGGGCGACGCGATCATGGCGCTGTGGGGCGCGCCGATCGCGCACGAAGACGACGCCGACCGCGCCATGCAGTGCGCGATCGACCAGCTGACGGTGCTGGAAAAGATGAACGCGAAGTGGGCCGAGCAGGGACGCCCGCCGATCAACATCGGCATCGGGATCAACTTCGGCGAGGTGTTCGCCGGCAACTTCGGCTCCGACCGGCGCCTCGAGTACACCGTCATCGGCGACGCCGTGAATACCGCCAGCCGGCTCTGTTCGGTGGCGGGCGCCAACGAGATCCTGATCGCCGAGCCGTTCTACAAGGCGTTGAAGAAACCGCCCAAGGTCGAGGCGCTCGAGCCGGTCCAGGTCAAAGGCAAGGCGAAGAAGGTTCCGGTCTACCGGGTGAAGCGGTAAGGACGCCCGAAGCGCCCCAGCAGATCGATCGCCAGCCGCAGCGGCAGTCCCATCACCCCGAACAAGTCGCCTTCCACCCGCTCGATCAACAGCGCCCCGAGCCCCTGAATCGCATACGCGCCGGCCTTATCGAGCGGCTCGCCCGTCGAAACGTAGTCCGTCAACATCTCGGTCGTCGCCGGGCGAAACGTCACCGCCGAGACGTCCAGGGCATGCTCGAGCCGGTCGTCGCGCGCCACCGCCACCGCCGTCATCACCTGATGGGTGCGGCCCTGCAGCCGTCCCAGCATGCGGACCGCGTCGCCCGGGTCCTCGGGCTTGGCAAAGACGTCCCCGTCCAGAACGACGGTCGTGTCGGCGGCGAGCACGATCTCTCCGGGGACCTGGGGAACCACCGCGCGCGCCTTGGCCCGGGCCAGTCGCTCGACGTAGCGGGCCGGCTCTTCGCCGGCCAGCAACGCTTCGTCCACGTCGGGCACGATCGTGCGAAACGGGATGCGCATCATCTCGAGCAGCTGGCGGCGGCGCGGCGAGGAGCTCGCCAGCACGATGGGCGCCGTCACTTCCTGGGTCGCAGCGACGGACCGGGGTCGTGCTCCACCGGCGTGACGGTGCGGAGGTAACGGTAGATCGCCCGCAGGTCGTCGTCGGTCATGC